>SKNI01000142.1 GCA_007120615.1 Myxococcales bacterium
ACTGGTAGCCAGGTCTTCCTCAGCGCGAGCAACATCCAACTGACGAACTTCCAGCTCTTCTTGCGCTTCCCAATGGGCCCCTTCTACGCCTACAAAATCCCGACGTAACTCCTCCAACTCTCGAGCCTGCCGAAGCAAGGTTTCTGCCCTGTCTCCGACGCCTCCGCCGACGATTCGTCCACTTTCAAAAAGCACATCGCCATCAGCCGTTGCCCAGGCGCGTCCCTGCAACGCCTCCCGCTCTTCTGCAGAAATAGCGCTCAGGTCCTCTACCAACTCCAGCCCCTCAATCCAGCCGGCGATAACCTCCTGCGGTGATGCATCTTCGCCGGTGATTGGAAAGCACCCGACCCTGCCAGAGTCTTCCTCGGCGAGCATCGCAAGGGCGTCGAAGGCACTCTGTTCACTGGTCACTACGATATCCCCCAGACGGTCTCCTAAAAATGCTGCTATTGCAGCCTCCTGCCCCGGGGGCACCTCGATAAAATCACCAACCGGGCCAACGATGTCGTCACGACCTTCCCCGCCGGCCCATTCCAGCACCCGACGAACACCATCGGCGTATCCTTCTCCCCGCTTTCGCATGGCCTCAAGACTTTCAATCCGGGTGCTCAGTTCGACGGTTCTTCGGGTCAGATCCGCCTCCAACTTCGCGGCTTCGGCCCGCATCACTTTCCAACTCTCTAATTTCTCTTCGGCCACTTCCAACGCCTTGCGTCTAGTCGTGATCTCCTCGGTGGCCTGCTCATAATCCAGGGTCAACCGGCTGACGATTCGGTCCAGTTCACCGGCTTCCTCTCGAGCCGACTCCAGCGCCTGACCTCCTCCCTCTTGCCGGCGGCTGAGTTCTTGAACCTGGCCGTTGATCCACTCGATCCGATCCGATCTTCTCTGGCGAAGCCCCCGCCGGGCCTCCAATTCCCTGCGGAGCTGATCCCGTCGACTGCTGACCTGGCCACGGGCTTTCTTGAATTCTTCCAGTTCTCTTTCCATTCGGCGAACTTCTGCGCCTTCCTGATCTGGGGTTTCGGCGAGGCCGTCGAATTGCTCTCTGGCCTGCCGCAACTCGTCTTTTAATCGAACCCGACGCTCTTCTAGATCGGCCCGATCTCGTTTTAGCTCCTTGCGGCGCTCAAATGCCTGAACCTGAGCCTCTTCGGAATGCTCTTTATTGGACTGCGACAAATTCAGGCGGGTCTCCACCTTATAGAAGTTTTCCGTCAGATCAGCATGGCGGCGATCGGCCTGGTGCGCATTCACGCGGGCGTCCCGCAGATTCTCCGATGCTTTCTCCTGAACTCGCTTCGTCTCGGCGACCTTCTTTTTGGCTTCCTTCAGATCTCTTACTCTCGTCGCCTGTTCGGCGGCTGCTTCATGCCGTCGCGCCAGCAATAGAGCGATCTCAAGCCCTTCCAACTCCCCGCTCAACTGACGGTGCTCCGTAGCCTTCTCAGCCTGCTTCTCCAGAACCTGAAGTTGTTTCTCGATTTCGTCGAGAATGTCCTGTGTTCGTTGAAGATTTTGCTCCGTGCGATCCAACTTTCGATCCGCTCGCTGGCGCTGATCTTTATATCGAGTGATTCCGCTGGCCTCTTCAATGATCAGACGGCGGTCCTCGGGTCGAGCATTGACGATGAATCCAATCTGGCCCTGCTCGATTATGGAGTAGCCCTGCTTTCCCAGACCCGTACCGGCCAGAAGATTTCGGATATCTCGGAGGCGACAGGAAACCTTATTGATCAGGTACTCACTCTCCCCGGACCGATGTAATCTTCTGGTGATCGCGATCTCCGATAGATCCCGAAACTCCCGGGGAATGCTCTTGCCCATCTCCCATTTTTTCTCCTCATTCTCTCCGGAAACCTCTTCGCTCTCTTCGTCATCGGGCAGAAGTTTTTCCTGCCCTTCACTTTCGACAGGTGGCTCCCTGGGCTCGATCTCGGTATTCTCGAAGGTCAGCGTAACTTCGGCGAGTCCGCCCGGCTTGCGGCGTTCTGTTCCGGCGAAGATGATATCCTGCATCGAGTCACCGCGAAGGCTCTTGGGAGACATATCTCCCATCGCCCACTTGATTGCGTCCACAACATTGCTCTTCCCGCAACCGTTGGGCCCGACGATACAGGTCATCCCATCACTGATATCGAGATGAACCCGGTCGCGAAACGACTTAAACCCCACAATCTCGATGGTGCGTAACTTCATAAATTCCACACCTTTACATCAAATGAGGCTCTCGTCCGCCGACAGACCCTCATAAATCACCTTAACTAATAAAGAGAAGCTACTTTCGGTAGCACGTGTGTACCTGCTCACGCACGGTACCGGTGAAGGGAAAAACGATCAACCTGCCCATGAAATTTGACGCCCGTGAAACCGCAGTGAAACGCAACAAAGCGCGGCGCCACACCTTCTGATGACACCGCAACCCTGAAGTTTCACTTCAATTTATTCGGTGCCAACCAGTCGCCTTATCCTGGATAAATTCAGACCAGAACCCACGACCGTGTACTAAACCAGATTTACTTTCGAAACCTTAAGAATTGGGCAAAGTGAGGTGGGATGGATCTTCGTTTTTTCGACCGTCAGCCAGCATCGCTACCTGGAGAGGAAAAGCGGGCAGACGTCGACCTCACAAAGGACAAACTCCGGGTTTCGGAGTAATTCTGGTTTAGAATTCGCCAAACCCATCGATTCCAAACTCGATGACCTCACTGTTGCGAAGAGTACCGAAAAAAGCGCTATAGGGCTCCATTCCGAAGTCTTGATGCCTTCCTTCAAATTCAGCTCGCACTGAAAACCGTCCGTCTTCCACATTCAAATCCAACTCGGTGTCATAGATGGCTCTCTCGCCGCGGACCTGGACTTCCATCGCTGCAATCCACGATCCGTCATCTTGTCGATCACATTCAAGCGTTCGGAAGGAGATCTCCGGAAATTCTTGCTCAAATAATTGATCTTCACTTCGCATATCGCCGGCGATTCGAGCCCGTTCGCCCTGATCGAGCTCGTCTTCCAGTCCCAGGGCCTCACGATCAGGACCGTAGTCCACCCGCAGGCCGGCCACGGGCACTGTCAATTCCACCTCACATTGTTGAGGGTTTTCCCGATCATCAAACCGAATCAAGCTCTCCCATTGAAGCGCTCGAATAACGTGTTCCTCCGGAGCAAAGCCCGAAAAGAGTGTCTCCTGAGCCACCGGAATGATCACATAGAGCATGCTCTCGGGATCGAGCTGAGCTTCGACGGCAGTTCCCCCGTCCAGGATGGATTCCTCGGCATGGGCTGACGACCCCATCGCTCCTTCATTCGCGGCATAAGCCAGGATCAGCGCAACCATCACAAAGCCAAAAAACCCCAACATGGCCAGCCCCTGCCCTTCTTCGGGTCTTTCCGGCTTTTTTTGAGACACACTTTTATCGCTCATAAGACATCCTGCGGCGAAAGTCTTGATTGGAAGGCCACCTCTGACCACCCGGGAGTCGGGTTCGTCGACAGAGGAAAAGGCCCTACATTCAAGTGTAGTCACCGGAGTGTGAATCGACATTCGCGTGGTATCGTTTTGAGAACCCGTCCAGGGATCAGGTAGCATTTAGGGGGAGTGATGAGTGATTTTGTCGTTTGGATGTCACCTGAGCCTGTTCCGGCGGCAATCTATCGACGTTGGAACTGGAGCCCTGGAGGGCGTCTTGGGACCCGGCGAACAGAGAGTTGTCAGCTGGGTCGAGCCTCCACAGCGAGCGTTGAAGTCGCCGCCATCGGACAAGGCCTGGGAACTCGAAGTAGACGAGAGTTTATCTCGGGCGATGACCTGGCAAAAAAACTCCTCACTGATCTCCCGAGGGCCGGTCCCGGAGGCCTTGATCGGTATCTGGGGTCCGTTGCCGGGGCGATGGTCAACCGGACCGAGAACAAGGCTCTGATATGGCGAGATCGCTTCGGTCGTCACCCTCTCCAGATGATCCGTTTGGATACCGGCTGGGTGATCACCTCGGCCCCGGAGCTGGTGAGCGCACTGAGCGCATCCAGGCCGCAGTGGTCTAATATCCAGGCGTTTATCCACGGCGACGCCCAGACCACCGATACAGACGTCCTCACCGATATTTTTCGAGTTCGGCCTGCTGAGTATGTCGAATTTTACGAATTTTCCCCTTCCCAAAAGGCGATCTGGTGGACCCCTTCGCCGCGATTTTTTGCTTCCCCCGTAGATGAGGCCGGGGCACTCCTTCGTTCACTGGGCTCCCTCTACGGCAAGCATCCCCACGCTCTGACGCTGAGTTCGGGATTGGATTCGGCGACCCTGGCGGCGATGGCCTCCGTTGTGCATCCCGCCACCGAAGCGGTCACCTTCAGCGATCCAAGCTCCCACAACGATGAGACCGAGGGGGCTCGGGAGTTGGCCGCTCACCTCGGACTGCGCTGGCGGCCGTTCGAGGTCACCGAGCACTGGCCCCTCTCACGCCTCACCGATCATCGCTTCCCGCCGGCCTGGGGCCCGGCGGCCCATCCCGACGCCGCCTGGAAGATGCCGTTTCATCGCTGGTTGCGGGCCCGGAGGGGCTCGATGCCGGTGATGTACGGAAACGGAGCCGACGAACTATTGTGGGTTCCCTCCACCCTCTGGCTTCGCGATCGGTGGGCCGACGGTGATATCTCAGCTCTGGTGGAAGCCTTTGAGCACCTCCCGTTCAAAAGCTGGATTCGCCCCGCGATCTCGGAGGCCATCGATGGTCTGGGACTGAGATCTTTGCGGGAGCGCCTTCCCAGCCTGTCCGATTCGCGGCCCCCCTGGCAGCGCTCTGAGGACTGGATCACCCGGGAGCCTCCCGGCGCTGACCTGGTTGATCCGGGATCGGCGACGAAGCAATATTTTCAACTTCGCTTGCGGCGGCTCCAAACCTGGCGGTGGGAACGAATTATGCGTTCTCTGGCCGCTGAATCCCGTCGGGCCAACCGTCCCATCTGGACTCCTTTCCTTGATGCTGAGTTCTGGGAATTAGGTTTATCACTGAGCCCAATGAACCTGGTTGAAGGGGGACGGCAGAAATCGATCCTGAGACAGGCCACCGATAATTTGCTCCATGAGGCATGTCGCCGGCGTCCCAAAGTCGGCGGGTTTGATCCCCTGGTGGAGCGAGGGCTCGCCGATCGAGGGTCGAAGCAAGTTTATACGCTTCTCGCTCGGCAACGACTGGGTGGATGCAACGGCTTCGACGGAGATGCCTTCGTAAAGGCTTACGAAGCCTATCGCCGCCGACCGCTGGATGACGGCCCGAGGCGCTATCGCGGCTCCTGGCCGATCTGGAGAACCCTGGCCACCGAGTTATGGCTTCGACGCCTAACAACAGGCCGAAAAGCCCACTGGTTACACCCAAGGAGGTAGGTAATGAAACACTTTAATACCCGAGATCTGCTCATCATTTCGTCGGATTTGCTTGTGGACCCATCCGCCCGGACCCGGCGTCCTTACCAGCCACCACTTTTATTGGAGCATGGCTCTGTGGGATCGCTTATCCACGGCGCATCCTGGAAAGGAGTGGACTCCACCGGTGAGATCGATCCGGAAAATGCCTATCCCGCCTGAACATCACTGAGTAACTCCTGGACTCGCCGGTGAACGGCCCGCCGCTGCTCGCGATCAAAGATTTCTTCATCGAGCATCAGTCGACCCTCCACGCGGCGGGCCGGGAGAATCAACCGCCGCAGCGGCGAGGAGTAAAACTCCAGAACTCTCCCCTTTCGTTTCCCGAAATAGTGGAGGTATCGCCGGGTTCGCTCATCGTTTAGCAATAACATCAAAGCGCATAAATAGCGCTCCGGTGATTCGGTTCCTTCGGGAGCAACAATGAAGGTACAATCGCTGGAGATCATCGCCCCGGACAGATCCAGGGTAAATCGTGGTGAGATGGCCCTTCGAGGCACGACCAGCTTTGGTCCCCGCATCGCCTCCCGATCTCGCGGCCAATGCAATCGATACCAGGGCATCAGCCCACGCTTCACCTCCCGACGGCGCTCTAAAACCGGTCGAAATCGTCCCAATAATTGCTCATAAACGCTGTCATCAAAACTCTCCGCGGCTTGATCATCGATATAAAGAGTCCAGGCATCCTTCGGCGTACGCCTGATGACCGAGTTCTTTTCGATATTCCTGCTTCGAAGTACGGGCTGTAGTAGACCGGGCGGGGCCGCCTTCCACGAATCGGGGATTCTGGGACCATCTGCCAGAAAAATTGGCTCTTTCAACTCCACATCTCCCTCCTCTAATGGCGGAATATGGCGCCGCGACACTCGATCGGCTCCGCTGACGAAGCCTTGAAAATCCCGAGCCAATTCCTCAACGCTGCTCCCCCGCTCCAACAACCGGCTGCGCCACCGGGAAATATCCAGGGGGGTAAAAGGATGCCAGCCGCTCTCCGACAACACGTCCGATGCGACCTCCTGGCCAAAATCGTGGCCCTGAGCCCGTCGAGCCAATTCCTGGCGAAGCTGATCGCTCTCACCACTCCACCATCGACCGTTATTCGCGGCATTGACCGAAGTTGAAGCGCGTTCAGGTCGCTGCAGGGCGACCATCAAAAATTCGTCTCCCGGGGCAGCCGAAAAAAGCCCAGCGTGGTCCAACTCCACAAAGAAACGAGGCTCTAACTCTCGCAATAACTCCTTTCGAAGACCGCGAGCCCCATCGGCATAAAGCCAGTACGGTGGGGTGAGCCAGCAATTCCAACCTCCGGGGCGCACCAATTCAACTCCCCGCGCAAGAAATGGATAGATCAGATCCATTCGGGCTGAAAATATCGGGGCCAGACGGGGATATTTCTGCTTCAACTCCCGAAAGAATGCCGCCTGGCCCTTCTCCCCGAGATACGGGGGGTTGCCGATGACCGCGGCAAATTCGCCTTCGATCTCTGGCAGCGCCAATCCATCTCCCACATGAATTCGCACCGACCCGATGTCCTCGCTATGATTTCTCAGGTCCTGCTCCCAGATCCGCAGCGCAGCCACCACTGCCAGCCCCGGGTGTAGCTCCACGCCTACAAGATCTCGTGCCGGCCAACGTCGGCGGGCGGCCAATAATAATTCTCCATGTCCGCAGGCCGGATCGATAATCGATCCTCCCACTAATTCCGGAATCAACTCCACCAGATCGCCAGCGGCTTTCGCCGGTGTCATATAGGCCCCCCGCTGGCGACAATATTCTTCGCTCAATCGAGAATCCAGATCGGCCAGCCCCTCCACCGAAGCCGGACCAACTTCAAGCCCTAAAATTTCCGAAGACAGTGTCAAACCCGAAAGAATCTTGTTGATCTCCACGCAGATCAATCGCCCATCGATTCCAATTCGACTGGCAAGCCCGTCGATCTGAGAAACCAGAATATCTGTCCAGCGGGCCTTATCTTCGCCCGAGAGCCACCTTTCCGCCGTGCCCTGGGAGAGAAATTCTTGAGCCAACCTCTGTTGATTACTTGCTTCCATGGTGATCTTTTACCTATCCTATGCGTGCGCAGCAAACTGCGATTTGCTTAATTTATCTCTCTTTGAAACGGATGCCCGCATTCTCATGGCCGATCGGGCGACATTGGATATTGGTACTACGCTGGGTGGACGTTACGAGCTTACAGAAGGAATCGGTGAAGGCGGATTTGGAAAAGTCTTCCGTGCCCGCCAGCTCAATATGGATCGTGACGTCGCCGTCAAGATTCTACCGCCTCAATTCGCCTCCATGGAGAATATGGTAGAGCGTTTTCGCCAGGAGGCCCGCCTGGCAAGCCGCCTTCGCCACCCCAATACCATCACGATCCACGACTACGGCCAGCAGGACGGTGCTTTCTTCATCGTCATGGAATATCTCAAAGGCGAGGATCTGGCTGCCCGACTTCAACGCGAGGGAAAGATTCCCCTCTCTCAGGCCATCTACATCGGCCAGCAGACCTTAAAGAGCCTTCAAGAAGCACACGAATTCGGTATCGTTCATCGCGATCTCAAGCCCGAAAACGTCTTCCTTACCCAGATGGGCAGCGACGAGAACTTCGTCAAGATCCTTGACTTCGGAATCGCCAAACTCGCCGAACCCGATGCTCAAGGCATCAGCGATACCAACTCCGGTCGACAGCGACAACTCACCGTTCAGGGAAGTACCGTCGGCACTCCCTGCTATATGTCTCCCGAGCAGGCTGCTGGAGAATCTGTGGCAACTCAGTCCGATCTCTATACCCTGGGAGTCATTCTATATGAGATGGTAAACGGGCATCCCCCCTTCATGGACAAGCGCCCCGTTCGTATCATGCACGCTCACCTCTTTGACCCGCTTCCCGCTTTTTCCGATAAGAAACTGCGAAATTCTCGGCTGGAATCCGTTCTTAGAAAGGCAATGGAGAAAGATCCGGCCCATCGTTACGAAGACGCCGCCCAATTTCTCGAAGCGCTCTCCGCCCCCGATTTGGATAAGCGCTCATTGGGCTTTGTGAAGCCGAGCGCTTCTCGACTTTCGACCAAGAAGAACAGCACCGCTGATTCGGACAGGGCCACCGAGTCGGAAAATCCCGGGCCGGCGTCAGAACCAGAACGGCATCGAAAAAACACCGGCGAAGACGAGGTACCCTTTGATCTCCTCCCGGGAGACAACGAGGAATCCCCTCCCGCCGGGTTCTCAGCCCAGTCTGGATCGGTCACCTCCTCGATCATCACCGTGCTTGAGGCGCCCGAAACCGATAATGTCATCGTATTGACCGATCTCAAACAGAAAGAAAATAACCCGCCTGATGACCCCGTTATTAGCCCAAACGTTCAACCCACGCGCGCTAAGAGCTCTTCGAAAGGTGAATGGAGTTGGGAAGAAGAGATGACCACCGACGCATCGGGTTCCCAGCTCCTGACCGATTTCAAACCGGACGCGCGAAGACGCCCTCTTCTGGGGCTCATCATCGCACTCATCGTGACGATCGTCCTCTTTATTATTCTGACAGCGTCCGGCTGGATTCCCCTGATAATTTGACCGTTTCGAACGTGACGGCCCTCGCCCCGAGAAACTTCACGAAGCTTCATTGATCCGAATAAGGCGGGCTTTGATATCGGAGACCACCATCGAGATGGCGATGTCATTTTCGCCCCCTCGAGTGATGATTACATCGGCATAGCGCTTGCTCGGCTCCACGAAGCTATGGTGCATGGGACGAACGGTGCGAGTGTACTGGTTGATCACCGACTCCAGCGACCGGGCGCGCTCAGCAACATCTCGCTGCAGGCGTCGAATAAACCGAATATCATCGTCGGCGTCGACGTAGATCTTGGCATTGAGCAGATCCCGGACCGCGGCATCGGCCAGAACCAAAATCCCCTCCACAATGATGATCGGAGCTGGGGAAACGGTCACAGTCTTTCCCGTTCTCACGGAATCGGAGAAACTGTAGACCGGCTTCTCCACCGATTCCCCGTCGCTGAGGCTCTGGAGGTGTTCGATAAATAATGCAGTATCAAACGCATTGGGGTGGTCGAAGTTGAACTTTCGTCGCTCCTCATGAGTCAGGTGCTTTAGATCCTTATAATAGGAATCCATGTCCAGACAGATAACTTCTTTGTTGAAGGCCGTCAGGATCTTTCGCACGACCGTAGTCTTCCCAGAACCGGTACCGCCGGCAATGCCGACCAGAATGGGATCTATCATCACAACACCTCATGGAGAAACAGTGGTTCGATTGTATCGGGCAACTCAGCCCCTTCTTAGTCCGCTGCTACGCTGATGCGATAGGGCTCACACAACGAGCCCGACGCGGCGCTGACCGCCAGGTAATAGAGTCCATGAGGCAGGTCGATGGCGAGTTCTTCATCTGCTCCCGGGCCTGCCCGATTGACGTTCGCCACCCGACCACCTTCGTCATCGATAACTTCAAAGCCCAGATTGAGACGATTCCCCTCCAATCTAATCTGTACATTTTCCGTCGGCGGGGGCTGCCAGACAGTAGCAGGACCAGCCACAGCAACTCCCTCATCTCCGTCGGTGTCGTCCTCCGCGTCCCCGTCCCCGTCTTGCTCGGCAACCGCTGAGCCTTCTTCCATCGTTTCGTCCTCAACGACCACGGGCTCGTCGGGACCGACGATAAAGGCGAATAGATCCACGTCACCGTCATAGGAGATATATCCAACTCGGGAGCTTCCCATGGGCAGTCTATCCGCCTGCTCCGGGGTATTATTGGGCTCTACCTCCATCTCGCTCTCGGTGGCGAGATTCATAAATTGAATCTCATAATCAAAGGAGCGGGGTCGAAATCCCTCCTGGGTTTCCAGAGCACGCAACTCCACATCATATTCGCCGGGTCCCAGAACATGATTGCATAAGATCAGCCCCTCTTCTTCGCTCTCCGCTTGCAATTCACGTCGTTGCTCGGAGCTCTCTTCGTCGGGCAGCCACCGCATCGCAAAACGGTGGGCATCTCCCAGAGGCCGAAGGTGAACCTGAACCACATATTCCGGAGCCTCTTTTTCAGGGACCGCTGCCCAGGGATCGTCGATCTCGGGCTCCTCCTCGTCCGGGTCGCCGGCCGAACCACGGTATTCAGCGAGCAGTTCGTCATCGTCGTCCTGAGCGTCCTCCTCGCCTTCGTCGGAAGGCTCAATGACGAAACGAAAGCGATCGACATCGGAAGATGTATGCAAATAACCTCGGACACGGTCCCCTAGCTCCACCAGGTGAGCCGAGCCTTCGGTATCATTGGGCTCGCGCTCCACGATATAACCCCGGGCCGGTGGGTGCTCGATGATTCGCAGCCGATAGCTGCGATCTCGATCGAATTTTTCACCGGCGCTCAATACGAAATAGAGCCCCGCCTCCGCCCCGGATGCCAGCGAGAGATTCGGAATGATCGCAGGGCGATTCTCGGCGACCGGAATCGACATCAACGGTGACTCCAGCTCTTTGTCCCCATAAATCTCAAGCGTTTGCTCTACTCCGGCGATATTACTCAGCTCTAGACTGTACACGGCTGCCTTCAATGACTCGGCAGGCACATAGAACACATCTCGATCATGAGGTCTGTCGTAAAACCCCTGCATCTCCCCGGGAATCTCTAAGGGCGAAGCAAGGTGGGGGTAATCGTTGGGCTCGACGGCAACGGCCCCCGCCGAGAGCCGCCGACGGATATTGATTCGATATTCTCCGGAGGTGCCGTCAACACTGGAGAGAAAAAAGCGCTGCGTACCCCCGGCGGGAACTCTGACCATCGGGATGGACTCCGCCTCCCCTGCCCCTGCGATATCATAGAGCAGCGGCGCATAATCTGCGTCTCCGGGGACTTCCAGATATAGCGCGATATCCAGTGAAGAATCCTGGGGGGTGACGGTGACCTCTACGATCCAGTCTTCTTCACCACCGACTTCCATGGCGAACCAGTCTACATCCTGGGCCGGGTCGATAGACCCGTACATCGCTCCCATATCGCGCTGAAGCACAATCGGTGTCGCCTGCTCCGGCGTGTCGTTGGGCTCAACCTCCCGGTTTTCGCCCTGTTCTTCCCGTTGCTGGGTAGGAGTGATGGTCCGGTCGACATCTTCGTACACCAGCGATTGAATACGATCTTTGCAATCGCATCCTCCGAAGAAGAATACCGCCGCCAACAGACCGAATTTCCACCAGGACGAAGACATCAGCACATCCGCTTAGTTGCGAGCATTATAACGTCGAACCAACTCATCGGTGAGGTCCAGACCATCTACCGCGTACAGGATCGACGTATCGGTGCGTTCCAAAATCATCGTATAGCCTTTCTCAGCTCCGATCTCCTGGATGACTTCCTGCATCTTGCCAAAGATCGACTGGGTCGCCTGGGCTTCCTGCTGGGCCAGCTCTTGCTGGAGCGTCATATAGAGCTGCTGCAGCTCGCCCATCTTCTCCTGCAATTCCATCGCCTTTTGCTGACGGGCATCTTCCGACAGCATCATGGCCTGCTGCTCCAACTGCTCTCGCAATTGCATCACTTCCTGTTGTTTCTGATCCAGACGCTCCTGGCGAGACGCAAACTCTCGCTCCAACTGGGCCTTGAGCCGCTGGCCTTCCTCGATGCTCTCGAGGGCCTGGTGGAGGTCGACATAGCCTATCTTGATGTCATCATCGGCGCTGGCCGTGGCGATGCTTCCAAAACCAAGGGCCAGGGCCACCACAAGGGCGGTCACCAGTCGAGGGATTCGGCGTGAATTTAGCGTATCAATTTTCAACGACATATCTTCTCCTCATGTGCTTGTTTTCTCGAGTCACTTTCAGTTCGTTCAACGAATTAAAAAGCCTGGGTAATACTGAAATCAAATACCACCGGCCGCTCTCCAGGTAGACGCCGCAGCGGGACACCCCATTCAAACCGCAACGGACCGATGGGACTGAACCACCGAACCCCTACCCCGACGGACGTTCGCAACGCATTGGCAAACATCTCATCATCATCGGCGACGAGATCGAGTTGCAAGGTAAAAGGGTCGCCATCATCGAATGCATTCCCTGCGTCTGCAAAGATCACACCCTTGACCTGGGCGGCGGCGAAGATGGGAAACTCGATCTCCGTGGTCAAAATCAGCTTCTTATTTCCACCGTAATGAAAGTCTCGCAATACTCCGGTGGGGTCTCCCATATCAGTAGGCGAACGCCGCGAGGGTCCCAGGGTATACCGCTCAAACCCGCGCACAGTCTCCGGACCGCCCACAAAATAGCGCTCGAAAATCGGGACCGGTCGATCCGGTGAGGTGCTGGCCACAAAGCCGAGGCTCGCGTTCAGGCGCAACACGAAATTCCACCACAGCGGTTGATAATATCGAGCGTCCGTATCGAATTTGATGAATTGGTTTTGACTCAGGGTAAGGGAGTCGGCCACCTCCACGCTGCCCGTATGATATTGGCCTCGGGTGGGGAAAAGCCGATTGTCCCGGGTATCAAACGCCGTTCCCAGACGAAGACTGCTGGTCAATCCATCGGTAAACAGCGGTGAAGAGGGCTGCTCGACGGTGCCGGTCAACCCTCCCGGGGTGACGGTGACATTCTCTAATTTATAGCGCAGCGACGCGGTCAGAGCGTCGCCCACCTCTAGACCCAGGAGTTCTCCGATGGGATAACCAAAGCTCAGCGTTCCACCTCGGGAGAGTCGATCAAAGTCCTGATAGCGGAAGTCGAAATTATACAGGTCCGTCGCAAAGTGCCACTGGCTACCGAAGAGCCTGGGCTCGGCAAAGCGAAGGTTAAAGAGCTGTCGGATGCTCGAAGCCTGCACGCTCAACTGCAGCGATTGGCCCCTTCCGAAGAGGTTCTCCTGGGAAACCTGGCCCTGGAAAATGAAGTTTTCCTGACTGGAAAGTCCCGCCCCCAGCTGAAACGATCCCGTGGGCATCTCTTCGACTTCGATTCGCAGGTCCATCACCTCAGGAGTTTGAGTCTGCTGGGTGGTGACGTTGACCGCTTCGAAATAGCCCAGTCGCTCGATGCGACGCTGAGATCGTTCGATAGCCGATGCTGAAAACAGGTCCCCCTCTTCGATCTGCAACTCTCGACGGATCACCTGATCGCGGGTTTTGGTATTGCCCACCACTTCGATTCGACCCAGGTGGACCCGCTCTCCGCGCTGGATGTCAAAAGTCACGTCCATCGTATGGGTCTCAGGATCGAGATGCGGCGTGAGCGGATTAACCCGGACGTTGGCATAGCCTGCGTCCTGATAGAGCCTGGAGATCCGCATCATATCTTGCTGCAAAACGTCGTAGCGAAAGATCTCTTCCTCTACGATCTGGAGCATCTCCAGTAGCTCTTCGCGCTCAATGAGCAGATCGCCGGAGACGTCGACGTTGCCCGTCTTATGCTGCGGTCCCTCCTCGATTCGGACTGTGATGTAGAGATAGCGCTTATCCGGAGAGAGCCGAATCGTGGGCATCTCCACATTCACCTGGATGTAGCCCATCGTATAATAATAGGCGACCAGGCGCTGAAGATCGTCTTCGAAATCATCTTCCTGAAAAGACCCCATCTGGGTCAAAAACGAAAGGACGTTGCCCGGGCGGGTGGCCATGATATTTTGCAATTCACTGTCCGGCACCGCTTCATTGCCCAGAATGGTAACCCGCTTGACCTCTACTTTTGCGTATTCTCGAATCTCAAAGGTCACCACCGCCAGGTCTTCACGGTCGGCGCGAACCTGAACTTCGAAATCGACCTCCGCCAGAAAATACCCTTCTTCATGATAGAGATCGCGAATCGCCGCCGCGCTTCGGTTGATCCTGCTGATGTCGAGAATCGAAAACCGTCTCAGCTCCACGACCTCCATCAGGTCTTCGGTGCTGAGGGCATCATTGCCGACGAACTCAATGGCATCGATCGCCGGCTTCTCGGACACCACGAAGGTCAATACCACTTGTTGATCATCAACCTGGGTAGCCAGGACCTGAATATCATCGAAATATCCCAGCTCAAAAATTCGCCGGATATCATCGGTGATCTGCTGCCGATTGAGGGCGTCGCCCGCAGTGGTTTGAACGCGATCGATGATCGAATCCGCCTCTACACGACGATTACCCGAGACCTGAACCTCTACAATCGTCTGTCCTTCCTGGGCGAGCTCTCCCTCGGGAGTGGTGACCTCCTGAGGCGGCGCCGGTGCCGGCTCCTGGGGCTCCCCAAGTTGTGGAGGTTGAAGTTGCTGACCCTGACCGGGGTCTGGCATCTGGGCGTCGACCGGGACGGACCAGACCGTAAGGGCGATCACTGCCACAAAGCCCACCAGCGAGCCGATGACTCTGACGCTATTTCCCCTGAATGGACTCACTGCATCAATCACGTAATACCCTGAAACGACTCCAACTGCTGAGATCTCATCAGTCGGCGACGGAAGAATTCTGGTTGTCTTCAGTGTCGGAAACAGCCCCCACCGGCCGCATCTGACCCGGGTTCTGAGGCGTTGCATCCATCAATTCGGCAGGAATTCGGCCCTCGACCTGGGGATCTCCTTGCTTGCGCGGAATCAATCGCCCCTGGTCGACGAGAACCTGTATCGGCATCGTCTCCGCCAGGCGCGGATCATGCGTGACGACGATTACGGTTACACCCGTAGTCTCGTTGAGTTCACGCAGGATGGCATGTATCCCAGCGCCCGTCCTCAGGTCAAGGTTCCCCGTCGGTTCATCGGCGAGTAAAAGCCGTGGTTTCTTAAATAATGCTCGCGCCACGGCCACTCGCTGCTGCTCCCCGCCGGACAGCTCACCGGGCTGGTGATGTATCCGCTCCCCGAGGCCCACTTGCTCCAATAACTCCTGCGCCCGGGATGCCGCCTGGCGGCGACCCATCCGTCCGATCAACCCCGGCATCATGACGTTTTCCAGGGCCGTAAACTCGGGGAGCAGGTGGTGAAATTGAAATACGAACCCGATCTGCTCGTTGCGAAATCTCGCAAGACCCGACGAGGACCGCTGAAAGATATCCTCTCCTTCGAAGTACATCTTCCCCGACGTGGGAACGTCGAGAGTCCCCAGAAGTTGTAGCAGGGTGCTCTTTCCCGCCCCGCTGGGACCCATGATAGCGATCTGATCGCCGGGAAAGATTCGAAAATTCAAATCCTCCAGCACCGACAACCTCTCCCCTCGGTGGACAAAATTCTTGGTGATCCCCTGAATATCGATAAACGGTGTTTCAGACTCAGTCATAGCTTAATCCCTCCACGGGATTGAGTCGGGCCGCCTGATACGATGGGTACAGGGTAGCCAGAAAACTTATAGCGATGGCGCAGATCACCACGGCGACGACATCGGCGGGGTCCACTTCCACTGGCAAGGTGGAGATATAATACACCTCCGAATCCAGCGGTAGCCCCACAGTAGCCAGTAAATAACAAATGGTCAGTCCCAGGGTCAGGCCGGCGATGGCACCCATCGTGCCGATCACAACCCCCTGATAGACAAAGATCTTCATAATCTCGGCGTTTGTGGAGCCCATTGACTTCAAGATCGCGATCTCTCGGGCCTTCTCGATTACGATCATGATCAGCATCGCAACGATGCTGAAGCTCGCCACGAGGATAATGAACGTGAGCACCACAAACATGGCGATCTTCTCCAGTCGCAGAGCAAAGAAGAGACTGCTGTTGAGTTCTTGCCAGTCCAGGACCTCAAACCGAGGATCCAGTTGTTCTCGAAGGCGCTCGGCGATCGCTACGGAGGCGTCTACATCGAAGGTGCGAAGCTCTATGCCCGTGGCGCCTTCAAAGTCCAGCAGACGACCGGCATCCTCCAGTGATGTATACACGTGATTGGCATCATATTCGTACATCCCGCTGTAGAAAATCCCCACGATTCGAAACGGACGACTGCGAGGGATCGGCCCGGTGGGTCCCATCTCTCCACGCGGGGAGACGATATTAACCTCGTCTCCCAGTCGCACATTGAGCGACGTTGCCAACTCCGTCCCAACGATGAGTCCAGGGATCCGACCCGGGTAATCCGACCCTCCATCGTGGGTCAACGGGGGCATTCCCGCCTCTCCGTCGATCTCGGGAAGTTCTGGGAGGTCCCCACCGAATCCGTCGTCGTCAAAAAGCGACGGCATCTGACTTCCTCCATCACCGTCCCCCGTTATCTCCGGCAAAGCCTGCTCTGCAGGATCGTCATCGCCAGAAGGTCTTTTCCGATCGATGGAGTCTCGCAACTCCTGACTTTCTTTGTCCAATCGCTCCAGCAGGTCGTCGACCTCGCGTACCCGGTTCTCGGCGACGGTCTTCATCATCTCTCGGTCGTCATGGAGAAAGTGTAGCTCTCCCTCCTCCAACTCTTGCAGCATGTCGGTGACCTGCCCCACTCGATCGATATCAACACCACGAAGAATCACGCCGCTGAGGTTTGTGGGCGATGAGATCATCAACTCGCTCTCGATAAACGGCGACGCCCCCACGACCCCCTCTACCTCCATGGCCTCATCAGCCACCAGAAGAGGATCCTGCAGCGGCCCCCGGTCCGGCTCCTGAATGACGATATGAGCACGGGCTCCGAGGATCTTATCGGTCAGATCCTTTGTGAAGCCGCCCATCACACTCAACACCACGATCAACGCCGTCACCCCGAGCCCAACTCCGGCTACGGCGATTAACGTAATGATTGAGACCACCCGGCTGCGCTGTTTGGCCATTAGATATCGTCGGCCCACAAATCTTTCGTAAGACATTTTTCCTTTTTCAAGAAAGGACGGTCCCCTTTAAGGGACTAATTGTTCGTCTCCAACCACAGCAGGGGCTCAGAGATTCCATGACTCATTGATTCAGGATCTTATGCATCCTCATCCCCGGTAGTTTCTCC
>SKNI01000308.1 GCA_007120615.1 Myxococcales bacterium
AAATCACGGCCAATTCGGTGGGGGTGATTTTATTTATGGGTCTTTTGAGCCTGGTTCGGGAGTTAGAGTTTGCCCGCCTGGACGCCACTGTTTCCCGGGCGGACGCCCGCTCGGCCAGGCTGGAGGCCCTTCAATATCAGCTTCAGCCGCACTTTTTATTTAATATCCTCAACACCTTGGCCTATCTGATCCGGACCCAGCCGACCAAGGCCCGGGAGTTGACTCTCGATCTGGCGGAATTTCTTCGCTATACCCTCGACGGCGAAGGGGCCCGCACAACATTGGGAGACGAGCTGCAGCAGTTGTCGCGCTATGTAGATCTGGAGCGAGCGCGCTTTGGCGAAGGCTTGCGCTTTACGGTAGAGCTTCCCGACGATGATGGGGTCACCAACCTCTCGGTGCCCCCGCTGGTATTGCAGCCACTTGTGGAAAACGCGATTCGCCACGGCTCCCGAGAGGGGACCGTTGATCTTCGAATCGAGGTGAATCGCCAGGGAGACCAGGTGATCATCGAGATCCTCGATGATGGTCCAGGGCCGCCGGTCAGTCCGATGCCCCTGGACCGGCCCACCGGGGAGCGGCGGCCGTCTCTGGGGCTCAAAAATGTGACCGAGCGCCTGTCCCGGTTTTATCGAGGAGAGGCGACCTTGACGCTTACGGCCAGAGAAGACGGTGAGGGAGCCTGTGCCACAGTAGTATTGCCTTTATTTGATGACGAGCAACATCGCTCGGGATTGGTGGAGCAGGCTCGCCAGAAATTGCGAAAGGTTGTTCGATGAACGTGATGAGCGGAGAAGTTATGCGTGTCATTGTGGTGGATGATGAGAAGCCGGCCCGAGAAGAATTAAGCTGGCTTCTGGAGCAATGCGAAGATGTGCAGGTCGTGGCTCAGGTGCAGTCTGCAAAGCAGGCGATTCAAGAACTGGATGCTCTCGGGGGCACGAAGGGGGTTGAACTGGTCTTTCTGGATATCGATATGCCCGGAAAAGACGGGGTGCGGCTCGCTCAGTGGTGGAACGACCGTCTCGGTGATGAGCGCCCGCTGATCGCCTTTGTGACCGCCTACGAAGAGCACGCCGTCGACGCTTTTTCGCTGGACGCGGTGGACTATTTATTGAAGCCCGTCAGACTCGCCAGGCTTGAGAATACGCTGAAGCGAGCGCGGAGACGACTCAAGGAGGCCTCGCCAGTGAGCGAAGACGGGGCGGGGCTGGGAGATAGTTCCTCGAGTCCGCTGGAGCGAATCTCGGTGGAGGAGTTGGGGGAATATCGGGTCATCGCGGCAGACGAGATCCTCTGGATCGAGGCCGACGAGGGTTTTGCGACGGTGCACACCGAGGAGGGGGAGTATCTCACCGACTTTAGTCTGAAATTTTTGGAAGAAAACCTGGCGGAGGAGCTCTTTTTTCGCTGCCATCGAAGCTATATCGTGCGACTCGACGCCATCAAGCGAATCTCGCCGTGGGGAGCCGGCACCTATCGGTTGATGGTGGGTAAAAAAGAGAGCGAAGGCGTGCCTCTGGCCAGGAGTCGGGCCCCGGAGCTGAAAGCGAGGATTCCGTGGTCGGCAAGTGTGTTGTGAGGGAGTGTTCAGAATTGGATGTTGAGTTCCAGATACCCCGGCGCTCGCACCGGGAAGCGGGCCGGCCAGGGGGTCTGGTCGGTCATGGCTGCGATGTCGCGGCGCATGCCGCTTTCCACGATTCGTTGGGCGTCGCGGTTGAACCGCTGGGCGCCGGCGACGGCCCCGAAGATGGTGCCGCCGTACCAGATCGATTCCAGTAGACCGATGAGGGCGGCCTGGCCGTAGCGTCCGGAGAGGATGGAGTCGACCAGTCCGTAGATGAAGATTCCGTTCCAGGCCATGGCCAGAATGCCGTTGCTATATTCGCCGAGATAAAAGTGTCCCAGGCCGGGGATGATGGAGAGGGTTCCGGCCAGGGCGGGGCTTTTTCGGGGGATGGAGATGCCGTCGACCACGTCGGCGACTTCGGCGGCCTCTGCGGCCCAGGGGCTGTCGGCGGGCACCTGGCGGAGGTGGCCGATGGCGGTGTCGAATTCATGGCGAGAGGCGTAGACGTCGGCCAGGGCCAGTCGGGAGCGGCCGGTGAGTTCCATGCAGGAGACCGCCTCCGGGTCTTGTGCGCCCTCGGAGAGGCGGACGAGTTGGGGTTCGCAGAGGTCTAAGATTCCCTCAAAGGCCCGGCTGGCAAGAGGGGTTCGTTCGGCGTCGACGGCGACCTGGCCGAGATAAAATTGGGCCCACCAGGCCTCCACGTCTTCGTCGCTATTTTCGGTGAGGCCGTCCAGGATTCGGGCCGCTTCGCGGTGGTCTCCGGAGATGCGGTAGATCCAGGCTTTCTTCAGGCGAACTCGATTGGCGCGGCGGTCGCCGGGTTTGGCCCAGAGAAATTCTTTATAAGCTGTCAGCGCGCGGTAATAATCGCCTTCGTAGTAGAGGGCGTCACCGCGCAAAAGTTGTTGATTGGCCCCGGAGAAGGGGTCTTCGGGCCCGTCGGCAAATGCCGGGCTTGTAATACCGAGAAAAAGTGCTGCTATAACGATCAAAAGAAGACAAAAACGGGGCATTACGACTTCCGGTACGGCGGGAGGTGGTTGCGCATCTGAAGGTGCGTGGACTACTATTCGGGGCGATAGATACCGTAGAACTCCTGGAAAGGACAAGTAATGAGTGATGGGCAAGTCGATTCAGAGAAGAGAGCGGTTTTGTTGGTGCTCGACAGCGTGGGGGTCGGGGAGTTGCCCGATGCCGCAGACTACGGTGATGTGGGCTCTCACACGCTCGGTCATATCGCGGAGGCTGTCGACGGTTTTTCGATGCCCAACTTGGAGGCTCTGGGGATAGGAAATATCGAGGGAATTCCCCAGATCGACCCGGTGGAGAGTCCCCGGGCCGATTATGGGCGAATGATCGAGGTCGCTCAGGGAAAGGATACCGCCACCGGGCACTGGGAGTTTGTGGGCATCGTGATGGACGAGCCCTTTCGGACCTTTCCCGACGGTTTTGATGAGGAGATCATCGAGGAGTTCTGCGAGGCCATCGGCGTCGACGGGGTGCTGGGAAATAAAGCGGCCAGCGGAACGGTGATCATCGAGGAGTTGGGAAGAGAGCATATGGAGACGGGAAAACCGATCGTCTATACGTCGGCAGACCCCGTCTTTCAGATCGCCGCCCATGAAGACGTGGTCGATATCGAGACCCTCTATAAGTGGTGTGAGGCGGCCTACGAGGTCGCGATTCCGGCGGGACTCTCCCGGGTCATTGCCAGGCCTTTTGTGGGATCCTGGCCCGATTTTGAGCGAACTGAGCGGAGAAAGGATTATACCTTCCCGCCGCCAAAGAGGATGGTCCTCGACGCTCTTCAGGAGGCCGGTGTTCGGACCACGGCCATCGGAAAGATTGGAAATATCTACGCTTCTCAGGGGATCAGTGACGAGATCAAGACCAGGGATAATGACGAGGGTGTGGAGCAGACAATACGCTGTCTCGGCGATCGAAAGGGGTTGATTTTTACCAATCTCGTGGACTTTGACTCCAAATACGGCCACCGGCGAAATCCGCAAGGGTACGCCGAGGCGTTGATGCGGTTTGATAGCCAATTTCCAGCACTTCTGGAGGCGATGGACGAGGGCGATCTTCTGATCATCACCGCCGATCACGGAAATGATCCGACCTACGAGGGCACCGATCACACGCGAGAATATGTGCCTCTTCTGGTAGTGGAGGTGGGCAAAGAGAATGGTCGGGATCTGGGAACGCGAAAGACATTCGCCGATATCGGCGCCTCCATCGCCGAGTTCTTCGGGGTGGAGTGGGAGATTGGAGAGTCTTTTCTATGAGCGAGTTTAGGAGCGAGAATTCCATGGATACGGTTCGGGTCATCTATCGTCTGAAGTTTCGAAGCGGAGATCTGGAGCGGCTAAAAAAAGCCTGGAGAGCGGTGGTCAACGCGCATAAGGCGGCGGGCCACGCGTCGTTGGAGAGTGTTTTGTTGGTGGACAAAGAGGAGCTTTTGCAACCTCAGGTGATGGCTACGGCCACCGCCATCTCTCGCTGGCGAAGCCAGGAGGACTGGGAGGCACAGCGAACAGATGAGGTGGACGCCGAAGCCTATAAGGTCTTTCGAGACCTCTGCGAGGTGGAGAGTAAAAAGGTACTCCACGAGGTATCGGTGATTCGAGATGAGCCGGCGGTCGCTCACTAATGGCCCGGGATTCACTGCAGGTATTGCGAGACGTCTTCGGGGTCGACGAAGAGGTAGCGGTCGAGATTTTGATGCTCACCGAGTGGGTCGACCACCAGGTGGCCATCGAGCGCTTTGGATACCCCAAGGATAATCTGATCCCCCCGCCCATGGCGGAGCGCCTGGCCGACAAGGACTACCTCGAAAAGCTGGTGGAGGCCGCCCGGGATCAGGAGCCCCGGCTGGTCGATGTCTTGCGCAATTTTGGCAATAATGATGCCGGCTAGCGATGCATAAATTTGTCTCGGACACAGAGACAACTGGCGTAGATCAAGAGACCGGTGGACATCAAAAGAAGGCCCCAGACAGCATCGGGACCGTTGGCGGTGGCCACAATGAGATCGAAGGTCTGTGAATCTGGTGAGAGTGCGTGCATGGCTTCCCCCCGGAAGGCTGAAATTACGAAAATTGCAGCGCGAGTCTTTGTAAGTGCTTGAAGAGTAAGTTAAACCGGCGATCCTATTTGGCAACGGTGAGCTTGTGAGGACGACGGTCGTCGTGGCATAAAATTGGGAGCGTCACCGTCTCGGTCCGAGGCATCGACGCTTCGTGAATGAAGCTGGATAATCGATTATGAGTAATCCATTCCGCAGGCGCTTGCAGAGATTGCACGATGCCCATCAACGGGGAAGAGACACCGGCGGTGGTCCGTCGGGGGTTTATTCGGCCGATGATGACCGGGCGGTCGAGCGGGCGCCGAAGGCTTCGGCCGAAAGGGCCAAGACGAAAACGGGATGGGCTGCCCTGGGCGCCGATGAATGCAACGAAGCGGGCGGTATATATTATCGATATTCCACTTTTTGTGACGGTGGACTTCGCCACGGAGCCTGGACCATAAAGGAGTGCGCTGAGGTCGATCACCACGGGCTGTCGCTGCTCGATGAAGAGGTGCCTCCGGGAGTCGAAAGGTCTCAACTTTTATATATGGACACCGAAACCAGCGGGCTCGGAGAACGGGCGCTGGCCTTTATGGTGGGGATAGGATTCTGGGAGGATGATCAATTTGTGGTGGAGCATCTACTCCTCGATGAGCTCAGCGACGAGAAGGTT
>SKNI01000561.1 GCA_007120615.1 Myxococcales bacterium
GGATTTATCATCCACCCCGACGGCTATATCCTGACCAATTTCCACGTCATCGATCACGCCGCCTCCATCACGGTGCGCCTCTCCGACGGCAAAGAATTGGACGCCGTGGTCATCGGCGTCGATCCGGCCACCGATCTGGCGTTGATGAGAGTCGACGTCGACGAGGATCTGCCGGCCATCAGGCTCGGAAAGAGCGTCGATAGCCGCCCCGGAGACTTCGTCGTCGCGATCGGAAACCCCATGGGGCTCAATCACTCCGTCACCGCCGGAATCATCAGCGCCGTAGGGCGAAGAGATCTTCCCATCGAAGGCCAGAATCAGCACGGAAACTTCATCCAGACCGACGCCCCCATTAATCCCGGCAACTCCGGCGGCCCTCTGATCAATATGAACGGCGAGGTCATCGGAATTAACACCGCCATCAACCGCCACGGCCAGGGCATCAGCTTTGCCATCCCTATCGACATGGTCAAAACCCTCCTCCCCCAACTCGAGGAGCAGGGCTACGTCATTCGCAGCTGGTTAGGCGTTCGCATTCAACCCCTGGATCCTCTGCTGGCCCGCTCCTTTGACCGGGATGATGAGAAGGGGGCCCTGGTCACCGAAATTCTATCCGACAGCCCCGCCTCCCGGGCCGGAATCCAGGAAAAAGACATCATCCTGGCCGTAAACTCCGAGCCTCTTAAGGAGAGCGATTTACTGCCGTGGCTCGTCTCTACAACCCCGGACGGGACCCGGCTCACTCTTCAGATTCTGCGAGATGGCGAGCTCATCGATCTACAGGTCGCTGTGGAAGCCGTTCCCGATCAGGAGCCCCCGGATCTTCCGGGAACCCGCCCTCTGGCCGAAGGCGAACGCCTCCCTCTCGGTGTTCAGGTCACCCCCATGACTTCTCGACTCGCTCGTCAATTGAGCGCTCCCGACGAAACCGGCGTGGTGGTCACCTCCCTGACCGAGTCCTCTCCCGCCCGCACCGCCGGCCTTCGAAATCGCGACGTCATCGTCGAGGTCGGCTCCACCGCCGTCGCTACGGAGCAAGAGTTCCATGATGCTCTCCAGGACTTCGCCGATGGCGAGATCGTGCGCCTCAAAGTGCTTCGCCGTGGACGGGCGGTGTATATGGCCTTTACCAAATAGAGCCTGCCAATTAGTGTTGCCCCTTCGAGCGCATCACCTTCTTTTTTGAGTGGAATGCCGCATGCAGTATTGGTCCGATATTCTGGGGCATCAACGAGTCCAATCGGTCCTCTCCCGAGCGATCGATGGGGGTCGACTCCACCACGCCTATCTCTTCACCGGCCCTGAAGGGGTCGGAAAATTCACCACCGCACAGACTCTTGCGGCCACTCTCAATTGTGAGCGCCGCCCCGCCGACACATTCGCCCCATCATGCGGCCAGTGCAGCTCCTGTCGGCGGATCGCCTCTCGACAACACCCGGACGTGCTCTTTATCGAGCCCACCGGAAAGAGCGTGCGCCTGATTAAAATCGACCAGATCCGCCAGCTTCAAAAATCTGCCGTCTCCTCTCCCTATGAGGGACGATTTCGGGTGGTCCTCATCGACGATGCTCACCTCTTAAGAGAAGAAGCCGCCAACGCTCTTCTCAAAACTCTCGAGGAGCCTCCAGCCCGGACGATCTTGCTCCTGGTCACCGATCAGCCCCATCGACTTCTGGACACCATCATCAGTCGCTGCCAACGAGTTCGCTTTGGCTCTCTTAGCCTCGAAACGGTCGCCGACGCCCTCCCCAAACTCCTGACCCAGGCCGATCCGGAGGCCGGTGATTTCGATGCCGACTCCATCGACCCCACCCTCTTTCCCGTCGCCGCAGGCTACGGCGAGGGAAGCCTGGGACGCTCGCTGGCCATGTTGAAGTCAGGTATGCTCGCCGAGCGCCAGGAGTTTTTGGAACAAATGCTGGGCCTCGATCCCCGCTCTCCCATCGCATGGCTGAACGCCGCAAAAGACCTGGCCGATTCGGGATCCGGATTTCAGGAAAAGTTGGACGTACTCACTGTATTTTTTAGAGACATGATGCTCTTTAAGCGCACCGGCACCGACCGACTGGTCAATCAAGATCTCCACGAACTCATCGCCCGCATCGAGCCTCGCTTCTCCATGGAGGCTCTCCTGACCACCCTGGACGCGCTCATGTCGGCCCGCCGACGACTTCGGGGCAACGTCAACAGCCAACTGCTAGCCGAGGAACTCCTCGATCGCCTCCGAAACCCTCAAACCCGCGCTCTCACGCCCCCGGCCTGATTCTCTCTTCCCCGACTCCCTATGACTTCCACTTTATTTCAACCCCGTAACTCCAAGACCCCCGCCTTCGGCAAAAACCACCGCCTCTTAAACGTGGTCCACGTTCAATTTCAGATCAATCACCTCAAACACGACGCCGATGCTCGAGAGCTCCAACTTCATATCGGCGATCAGGTCATCGTCTCCACCGAACGAGGCCCGGTCATCGCTGAGATCTGCGGACACGTTCAGCGACGTATTGTCGAAAAGGGGGAGCTTCCCCGCGTATTACGAAAAGCCAACTCCAACGACATCGACCAGGCTCGTCGAAATGACGAGATCGAAACCCAGGCCTACCGCTTCGCTATCGAACGCATTCGCGCTCGCAAATTAAAGATGAAGCTCATCCGCACTCAGTGCATGCAGGACGGCTCCAAACTCGTCTTCTTCTTCAGCGCCGACGGCCGCATCGACTTTCGAGACCTCGTAAAGGATCTGGCCCACCGCTTCCGCACCCGCATCGAGATGCATCAGATCGGCGTCCGCGACGGCACTCGGATGCTCGGCGGCATCGGGCCCTGCGGCCGCGAATTATGCTGCAGTACGTTTCTGGAGAATTTCGAACCCATCTCGATCCGAATGGCCAAAGATCAGGGACTGACCCTCAACCCCCGAAAAATCTCGGGCATGTGCGGCCGACTGATGTGCTGCCTGGTCTATGAACAAAAGCTCTATCGCCGCATGCGCACCCGCCTCCCTCGCTCCGGAAGCAAGGTTCAAACGGAAAACGGAAAAGGCACCATCCACAGCGTGGATGTGATCAATCAATCCGTCACCGTCAGCTTCCCAGACGACCAACGTCAGGTCCTGGCTATCGACGAGATCAAAGTCATCAATCCTGAGCGAGTCGACAAGAAAGTAGACTCCAAAGAGCACGGCGATGACCAAAAGATCCTGACCGAGGACAGCTCCGAGCAACGCTCATCGAAGCGAAAACGACGGCGTCGAAAAGAGACTTCTGAGAGTCCCGACTCCGATTAATCTCATTGTTCACCGGACTCGTCTCTGTAGCCCCGGCAACAATCTCAGGCGCCCCGGCAACAATCTCAGGCGCCCTCCCAACAATCTCTGCATCCCCTCTTGCCAAATGGCCGGGATTTTGTTCTCTCTGGTGCGCGTTATGCCTACTCCTTTGCTCACTTCGAATAAAAGAGCCACCTAAATGTCTACATTCTACGTCACTACCCCCATCTATTACGTCAACGGCGCTCCCCACATCGGTCACGCCTACACGACCATCGTGGCCGACGCCCTGGCTCGATACCACCGCCTCAAAGAGGAAGACGTCTTCTTTTTGACCGGCACCGACGAGCACGGCCTCAAGATTCAGCGAGCTGCCGAAGACCAGGGCATCTCCCCGAAAGAGTTGGTCGACTCCAACTCCGCTAAATTCCGGGAGCTCTTCGAGAACCTGGAACTCACTCACGACCGTTTCATTCGCACCACCGAAGACGATCACCGCCGCACCGTGGAAGAGATGGTCCGCCGCATGCTCGCCAACGATGATATCTATCTCGGTGAATACGAGGGATGGTACTCGGCCTCCGACGAGGCCTATTATGATGAGTCCGAGATCGAAGACGGCGTCGCCATCGCCAGCGGATCTGCCGTTGAATGGGTCAAAGAGTCGAGCTACTTCTTTCGCCTCAGCAAATACGAAGATCGCCTCCTGGACTGGTACAAAAACACCCCCGGCTGCGTCGCCCCCGAGGCCCGCAAAAACGAGGTGGCATCCTTTGTCGCCGGCGGCCTTCGCGACCTCTCCATCAGCCGCACCACCTTCGAGTGGGGCATTCCCATGCCCAACGACCCGGAGCACCTTCTCTACGTCTGGGTCGACGCCCTGACCAATTATATCACCGCCATCGGCGCCTTCGACGATATGGAGCGCTTCGAGAAATACTGGCCCGCCGACGTTCATCTCATCGGCAAGGATATCCTTCGCTTTCACGCCGTATACTGGCCCGCGTTTTTGATGAGCACCGAGCTGCCCCTTCCTCGTCAGATCTTCGCCCACGGATGGTGGACCAACGATGGCCAGAAAATGAGCAAGAGCAAGGGCAACTTCATCGATGCCTTTGAGTTGGCCGACGAATACGAATTGGACGTCCTTCGCTATTATATGATTCGCGAGATTCCCCTCGGAAATGACGGAAATTTCAGCAAAGCACGCATCGTAGAGCGAAATAACGCCGAACTCGCCGACAATATCGGAAACCTCGTCAACCGCGTCCTTACCATGACCGAGCGTTATCTCGACGGCTTCATCACAGCCCCCGACGCAGAGCCCACCGAGGCCGTCGACGCCCGACTCAAGGAGTCCGCCCTGGAAGCTCGCGAAAACGTCGACAAAGCCGTCGAAAAACGCGAACTCCATCACGCTCTGGAAGCGGTGATGTCTCTGTCGCGAGAGACCAATAATTACATCCAGACCGTTCAGCCCTGGGCGCTTCACAAGGCGGAGAATCAATCCCGCCTCACCGAAACGCTCTACAACGCCCTGGAGTCGATCCGGTTTATCTCGGTTTTGATTTCACCCTTCGTCCCCGATGCCGCCGAGCGAATTTTGGACGGCCTCGGACTCAACGACACTGATACCGAGCCATTGCGACGGCTCACGTCTCTTCAGAATTGGGGCGGACTCCCCTCGGGAATCACCGTGGAGAAACCGGACGTCTTATTTCAAAAGCTCGACCCGCCGCCAGAAGAAGAGCCCGAAGACTCCCAGGAATCCGACACCAAAACTTCCAAGAAATCCCAAAAAAGCGAGAAAAACGTGACCGATGAAAAAGCGTCTGACCAGGACGGAAAGAACCTCGTCTCCTTCAATCACGTCATGAGCGTGGAGATCAAAGTCGGAGAGATCTTGACCGCCGAGCCCGTCAAAGGAGCCGATAAATTGCTCAAATTGACCGCCAACGTCGGCGAGGAAACACCGCGCACCATCGTCGCCGGTATCGCCAAATCCTTTAGCCCCGAGGACCTCGAGGGTTGGAGAGTGGCCATGGTCA
>SKNI01000385.1 GCA_007120615.1 Myxococcales bacterium
TAGAAAAAGCGCTTTTTTTGTTTGGCGAGGACATGGATGTCCTCGGCGCCAAAGACACCGTAGTTGGAGCCGAGGTGGGGTGGATGGTCGTTGTGGAGGGACTGTGGAGTAGATGGTCGTTGTGGAGGGGAATGTGGAGTGGATGGTCGTTGTGGAGGGGAATGTGGAGTGGAGGGTTGTTGTGGAGGTGGAATGTGGGGTGGAGGGTTGTTGTGGAGGGTCGTGGAGGTGGAATGTGGGGTGGAGGGTTGTTGTGGATGGGGTCGATCGTTCGGGTGCTTTCACCCCACCTACGGCCTCGGCGCGCAAACTACGCGCGCCATCAACCGTAGCCACCATGGCCCGCAAACGCGCCTACGGCGCGAAACGGCGCGGGCCGCGTGCGAACAACGCACGAACTGCTAACGACCCACGCGCCCCTTATTATTTTGTGTTCTTGAGGCGACAACTATCCTGACCCATGGGGGACGAGGACGTCCGCGCTCCGTCTCACCTGGACGCATCGGTCGTTTGAAGATCGATGAAGGCCCGGATATATTGTCGGGACACGTAGCACGTTTTCTACATGCGGGTTTTTTATTTCGGTATCTCTGAGCCAGACAGACTTTATTGATGGGGATAATTATGAACGGAAATCGTCGATCGAAACTCATTACTTTTATGATCTCATTCGCTCTATGCGGGCTCCTGAGCACCGGCTGTGGTGATAACGGAGTGCAGAATGGTGAGGATGCTGGAATTTCTCAGGATTCAGGCGATGGTGATGGGGATATCGATGGAGATATCGATGGTGATGGAGATGCCGACGGTGATGCGGAGCGAGAGGTCGCCGCGATCGGAGTTCTGGATCAGCCGCCGGAAGAGGTGGAGGCCGGTGCGACGTTACATGTCTCTTTTGAATTGCTCGGTGACGACAACCAACGGGTGGAAGAAGAAGGCGTCGAAGTCACAGCTTCCCTCAATCGACATCAATTCGCCGATGGCGAGTCCCAGAGAACCGCGACCACCGACTCGTCGGGAGTCGCCTTATTTGAACTCGTTTTCGGCGGAGTCGACACCGGTCTGGCCCTGACGGCCTCCAGTGATCATCCCTCCCTCTCCGGAGAGTCCGTGACGACCAGCTTTTTTCGTGTGGTGGCCGGTGATGTCTCCGCCAACACCTCGACCATCTCCGGAACAGACAGCCTCGCCGACGGGGAGTCCGAAGCGGAGATCACCATTGTGCTGCTCGACGCATACGATAATCCCATCGACGGCGAAATTCCGGAATTTACGGCGTCGGGATCGGGCAATCAATACGGTGATTGTTCAGAGACCGACTCCGAAGGCATCTCCACTTGCACCATGACCTCCACGTCTTCCGGGTCCCAAACCCTGGAGATCACTGAACCCGTAGCTGTCGTCGGAGACTCGATCACCTTTCTCGAAGCCTGCGACGACGAGGGTCCATTTGGCGGAGGCCGGGGGTCTGTGCTCAGTCCCTATCTGATCTGCTCTGTTGAACACCTCAATCTTTTGGCTGAAGAAGATCAATATTTGAGTGATTCCTTTCGTGTAGTTCGAGACATCGATCTGGGAGACGTCGCGAATTTCGAAATGATCGGTTCGAACCAGGTTGGCTTCGACGGATATTTCGATGGTGGCGGCCATATTATTAGAAACCTCACGATTGAAGACGATGATGCTGAGCTTTACGAAACCTACGGACTGTTCAGGCGTCTAAGTTCCGGTGGAGTAATTACTGATCTAATTCTGGAGAACGTCGACGTTTCGGCCGTGCGTGAGTACACCGGTGTCCCGGCTGGATTCATGGGGGGGGTGGTGGGGTCCAACGCCGGAGAGATTAGCGGTGTTCATGTCTCCGGTGAGCTTCAAGGACGTTATACCGGTGGAATCGCGGGCGGGAATGGAGGGCTGATCGTCGACTCTTCCAGTGAAACCGAGACTTCCGGATCGTCGTCAACCGGTGGACTTGTTGGCCGCAATGCTGGCGAAATAGCGACCTCTTTCTCCTTCGGAAACACCACCGGGGGCGGTCTTGTCGGCCAGAACTTAGACAATTCAAAAATTGTCGACTCCTATTCCACAGCGACCTCAGGGGCGGCGGGACTTGTAGTTAGAAATTATGGAGAGATTTTTCGATCCTACTCATCGGGCAATGTCGTCGCCGATTCCGACACCGGACGGGGACTATTGATTACAAATATGTCCCCCGCAGACTGGATCGAAGACTCCTATTGGGACAAAGACACCACGGGACAGGAGTCCAGCGCAGGAGGTGAGCCCCTGACCACCGCTGAATTCGCCGAAGAGGATAATTTCGAAGGCTGGGATTTTGAATCGATCTGGGTTATCGATACCGCGCCCGACGGCGAAGTGCGCCCGATTCTGCGGTGGCAACAATGAGTACTAATTACCTTTTTGATGTGAGAAGTATGAACCAACAAACCGTCTCAAGAGTTTTTCGTTATTCGCTTTTTCTGGTCCTCTTCGCATTCCTGAGCGTTGGATGTGGCAATGGGGAGGAGGAAAATGGCCAGGACGTCGGCATCGCGGAGGATGCAGGCGATGCAGACGCCGATGGCGACGTCGATGCTGATGGTGACGTGGACGCCGATGCCGGACAGGATGCCGACGGCGACACCGAACCCGATGCAAACGGAGATGCCGATAGCGAACCCGCCGCACTCGCCGTATTCGAGGAGCCACCGGAAGCGATCGAGGCCGGCTCTTCGTTCCAGGTCTCCTTCGAGGTGACCGACGAAGACGGCCAGCGCGTAGAGATTGAAGGCGTGGAGATTACCGCCACCCTCAACCAGAACGAATTCGCCGACGGTGAATCTCAGAGCAGTGCAACCACCGACGCCTCCGGGCTGGCCACTTTTGAATTGGTCATCGATGTCCCCGATACGGACCTGACTCTCACTGCAACCAGCGAACACCCTGACCTTGAGAGCGCTTCCGCGACGACTAATCCGTTCTCGATTTTTGCCGCCTGCGACGAAGTGGGCACTCCCTTTGGCGGCGGTGACGGCAGCGAAGATGACCCATATCTCGTCTGCACTCCAACGCAACTCAATCAGATCGGCGACGGCACGGACCATCTGACGGACTCGTTCCTGGTCACCGTTGATATCGATCTCGATGGCTTCGAAGATTTCAATATGATCGGCGACGTCAATGCCGCTTTCAACGGGCATTTTGACGGGGCAGGGAACACCATCGACAACCTGGTCATCGACATGACCGGAGAGGACAATATCGGACTCTTCAGCGCAGTCGGCCCACAGGGAGTCGTCGCCAACGTCGTCCTGAACGTCGACGCTCGCGGAGCAAATACGGTGGGTGGACTGGTGGGCCAGAACCAGGGAGAAGTCATCAACTCCCACGTATCAGGCGAAGTCCTGGGAACCAGTTTTGCCGCGGGCACGGTGGCCGGATCGAATACGGGTTCCGTGATTGATTCGTCGAGCTCTGCCGACCTTCTGGGCTCTACTACCTTCGGCGGTGGCCTGGTCGGGTTTAATAACGGTCAGATCAGCGGCTCCTATGCCGCAGGCAATGTAGCGGGAGGCGACACCCTGGGTGGATTGGCCGGCGAAAACGAAGCCAGCGGGGTGATCACCAACTCCTATTCTACGAGCGCCGTCGACGCTGACTCTACAGTAGCCGGAGGATTGGTCGGACGAAATGCCGGCGCCGTTACTGACTCCTACTCCTCGGGCACCGTCGATGGCACCGGCTCCGTCGGAGGCCTCATCGGCGACAACGACGGTGGCGCGGTCACCACCTCCTATTGGGATAGCGAGAGCAGCATGGTGGACTCCAGTGACGTCGGCGAATCATTGACCACCGCCGAATTCTCCGAGGGCGACAAGTTCGACGGCTGGGACTTTGCCGATGTCTGGGTCGTCGGTACAGCCTCTGATGGCGAGGAGCGACCGATCCTGCAATGGCAGGGCGCCAGCGAGTAAACCCTCGCCTGGTCGCCCCTCGTCATTCCTGGTGTTCTGGCTCGTCATCGGCTTGTTATGCGCTGGAATCGCCGCGCTCCTCGTCGGGGGAGTGGCCTGGATCTATGCCCTGACTAGCGATCGAAGGGTGGGGTCGCCGCTGATGCACTTTGGCGGCCTCGTTCTGGCAGGCTTTGTCGGGCAGGGGATTGGCGCAGTATTCGGCACTGGCCTGACCATATTATTCTTTCCCAATGCCGACACCTTTGTGATGATCTGCTTCGCCCTCGGTGCGATTCTGCTGCAGATTATCTACCTGGTGGCTGTCTGGCCCCAGCTGGAAAAGTAGTGAGATTCCAAGAATACTCTTCTAAAGAGTCTTCAGATGAGTAATCACTCCGAGGAAAACCGCTCTACCTTCTCTAATTCCCGAACCACAATTCCCCGCTGAGGATCTGATTCTTCGTCAGCGGCGGGGGCTATGATGTCCTCGGTGAATATAAAGACACGAAGCTCTTCGTCATCTCGTCGAACTTCGCCGGCGACGGGATGGCCCGCCACTCCGGGAGGGTAGATGAGAGTCCAGTAGGTTCGGCCCGTGTCAAAGGTCTGTGTCTGACCATCTCCACTGAAGAGTCCGAAGAAGTTGTTATTTTCGCCCACCACGCCGATCTCGGTGAACCCGTCCTCATCGAATCGCATGGCAATATAGAAGGAATTGCCTTCTTCATTGGTGACCGTTTCGGTGGCCTGCCAGCGACCGTCTAATTCACTCATCGACACGTCGGCCGAACCCTGACGCTCAAAACGGAGCCGGTATGGGCCGATAGTAGTTGGCGGAACGGTCAATTCCAGTGCGACCAGATAATCGTCGTCCAGGTCGGGCATGAAGATAAATTGCTCGGGCTGCTCTGGCCGCTCAGGGTCGGTTTCTAAGTCGTAGACATGAATATCTTCGTTCTCCTGAATGGTCCACTTTCCGGCGCGCTCCACGTCGCCCGTGATGACGACATTCTCTTCGTCCAAAAACTCGATCTGGAGATAAAGACCGGTGATAGCCGGGTCATCCGTCAGACGGACCACCCCGTACCAGGGCTCTCCGATGAGGGCTTCCGGAACCACTCCCTGCGGCGGCGGTGACGTGTCATCTTCGGACGCAGCATCCTCCATATGGCCTGCGTCATCTCCAAACTCCCAGTCATTGCCATTTGCCCCCGGCTCATCTTCGCCGCAGCCGGCGGTGACCATGGTAATCACGAGGAGAAATATCACGGGCAATCTGGGGCTCATCGAAAACCTCTGCATTATCTGGTGTGTGACGGACCCGAATCCTATCCAAGGCTGTCCGA
>SKNI01000616.1 GCA_007120615.1 Myxococcales bacterium
CCAGACGTAAAACGAGGTAATTACTTACTCTTGTCCAGCGATGCCAGCAAATCTTCGACGGCCTGATCGTGTTCATCGGTGCGTTGAATCAGGCCCTGCAGGGCGGCGGTGATGTGGAGGGCGGTCTCCAGATCGCGGTCGACGCTGCGGTAGAGAGCGGTTTTGGCCATCCGAACGGCTTTCGGTGGCAACGACGCGATATGATCGGCCATCTCCCGGGCCGCCGGAAGTACTTCGCTGTGAGGTACGAGGCGATGGACGAGATCGATAGACGATGCCTCGTCGGCGTCGATGATGCGGGCCGTTAAAATCAGCTCCAGGGCACGAGAAAATCCGACCACCCGGGTCAATAAATAGGCTCCTCCGTCCCCGGGAATCAGACCAACTCGTGCAAAGGTAGAGCCGAACTTCGCGCGGTCGCTGCTGATTCGCAGATCACACATCAACGCCAGCCCGAGACCGGCACCGATGGCAGCGCCGTTTATGGCGGCGATGGTCGGCTTCTCAAAGCTGTTGAACCGTCGTGGAATGGTCTGCATGCCCCGAAGATATTTGTCTCTTAGCTCCACGGGATCTCCCTTAAACATGCCACTACGTTCACGCATTGCTTTGAGATCCCCACCGGCGCAGAACGCCGATCCGGCGCCGGTGACGATGACCACTCGCACCTGATCATCGAGTTCGGCCCGATCAAGGGCTCCCACCAACTCGGTGACCATCGCTTCGGAGTAGGCGTTTCGGGCTTCGGGGCGATTCAAGGTGATCGTAGCGATGGGGCCATCAATTTCGTAGCGAATATCAGTCATTTAGCGTCACTCCAGATTGTGCGGGTTCAGGGGCCGGTTGGGAGCTTATCAGAGCTACCGAAGGCATTCGTTTCGTATCATTTTATATATTTTCGGCCTGCGCATAAGATAACCACGGCGAGCCGCTTGTTAAGGACGGATTTTGAGGTTCTCCCCTACATATTCTCGGGGGCCGTCGATTTATTCCCGAGATGTTTCAGTGATCAACCGGTTGAATTCTCGATCGTATTGATCGGCCATCACCGACCATCGAAAGGAGTTGAGGTCGGTGGAAATAAGGGTTCGGCAGTGCGATGGCTTGTCAAGATAGGTCTGCAATTTGGCAGCCAGGGCAGTGGAGTCTTTCTCGGCCGAGTCGATATGAGAGGGGTAGAGATATTCTTCCCCGAAGAAGTCGGGGAAGGCCAGGCGGTGGGGCAAAACGGGAATGCACCCGAGGACGGTAGCTTCTTGAACCGCGAGCCCCTGAAATTCGTGGATCGCGGTGGAGACGACCAGATCGGAGCGGTGAAGCCAGCGTAGATAAGTGTCTCGATCTTCGACCCATCCCCAGTGATCGATGCGGTCGGCCAGGCGTCGTCGGGCTTCTTTGAAGATGGGAGGAGCCTCGCGAAATTGTTGACCCACCACCACCAGGCGAAAATCGTAGTCCTCTTGAAGAGAAAAGAGCGCCTTAAAAAATCGATCGGGTGCTTTGTCATACTCCCAGCGATGATTCCAGAGAATGCGAAGAGGTTCGTTCGATGTTGAACCTTCTTCCGTGGCGCAGCAGGCGTCGTAGAAGTCAAAGAGCGAGTCTTCCAGAGGCACGGAGAGAACGGAGCTCTTCTCGGCGACTCGCTCCCGAACCCCGGAGGGGATTTGATCAGGCATTCGGTCCAGAAAGGTCTGGGCCCGGCTGATAAAGGATCGACGATTATAATCGGAGTTAAATAGAGCCCGGTCTGCTGCCAGAGCGGTATAGAGATTGGTGACCAGAATGTTGGCGTTGGTCCGGCTATCTCCGGAGGAAGAGGGACGGGTGGGATAGGCGAATTGATTCTCGTGAAAATATACGAGGGTCGGAATCTCACAGAGTCGGGGGACCATTCCCCGGAGTCCCGCCAGATCGATCATGGAGGTGGCCACGATGATGTCGGCGTCGGTATTGGCAATCTGATCGTCGAATGCCCAGGCGAGACTGTTGCCTCGGCTTCGCCAGGGAAAATGGCGAGGCGGTTGGGTGAGGAGTTCAAAATCGTGATGCGGGAGATTGTCGATCAGGCCTTGTGCCCAGCGGGCGTGGCTGGAGGCGTGATAGGCGGAGAGAAGAAGAATCTTCATAAATGCCTGCTCTCAGGACTCGTCATCATCGGGATCTTGGTCGTCTTCTTGATCCTGATCGTCGTCCTCTTCGGGTTGCGATTCTTCTTGATCCTCAGGGGCCTCAACTTCTTCGTCGATTTCTTCGGATTCTTCGTCGATCTCTTCGGATTCTTGGTCGATCTCTTCGGGTTCTTCAGCTTCCTCGTCCGGTTGCTCGTCGAGCTCTTCTTCCAACGGCCGAGGGGCTTCGTGGGGCTGGTCAGCGTCCCTGCTGGTCTCGTAGAGGATCTCGGTTTCACCGGTGGCGTCTCCGGCCTCTCGAGCGGTGTCTTCACCGGAAGGAGGTGCCTCCTCGGTCACCGGTTGGAGAGCTGGTCCGGTGCCACAACCAAGGACGAAGAGCAGGGCGATCAGGCCGACGAGTCGAAGGAGCATGGTGTTTCCCGTGAGAAATAAAAAAGGCGCATGGCCAAAAATGCCATGCGCCTTTTTTCTAATTCGTTTTGATCGGTAGTGCGCACAACAGGCGCGCTCCCATCAAAGGCGCGGCGAGTAATACTCGACGACCAGATTTTCCTGGACCTGAACCGGGGTGTCTTCCCGACTGGGGAGCGACTCCATGCGACCGGTCAAGGTCTTGGCGTCAAAGGTCAGGTAGCCGGGCAGACGAAGAGTGGGGTTTTCCACCGCTTCTTGAATGATCACCATCTCGCGGCTCTTGGGCCGAACGGTGATCTCCTGGCCGGTTCGGACTCGGTAGCCGGGGCGATCGACGCGCTTTCCGTCGACCATAATGTGGCGATGAACCACGAGCTGTCGAGCGGCCGGGATGGTGGGCGCAAGGCCAAGTCGAAAGACGACATTGTCGAGGCGCTGTTCCAGCAGGCGAAGCAATACTTTACCAGCCGGATCTCGAGAGGCCTGGGCTTCGACGAAGAGATTTCGAAGTTGTCGCTCGCCGACACCATAATTGAAGCGCAACTTCTGCTTCTCATAGAGTTGCTTTTTGAATTCGCTGAAGCGCTGACGGCCTTTGCCGTGTTGTCCCGGAGGATAAGGGCGACGGTCGGCGAGCTTTCGGGTCAGGCCCGGAAGATCAGTGCCGAGACGACGGGCGATGCGCAAGCGGGGTCCGGTATAACGTGCCATAATCGATCTTTTTCCAGAAATACGTTGGTGTTCGAGGCCGGGCTCGTTTCCCTCGGAAATCGGGGCCAGGCAGTCTAAAGGCTCTTCTATACTTGAAAATCGCTGTGGTGATGCGGAGCGATTTCGTCGCAAAGGGCGCACAATATAAGGACTGTTATCGAAATGATCAAGCTCTTTTATTGATCGAGATCGAATTCAGATCGTAATCGTGGTGATGAACAGGCAATTCATTGAGCGATCATCACATCTCCGATTCGAGCAATCTCTTCGGGGTCAAGAAAACCGGAGATGGAAGGTTCCAGCGCTGCCCGCAGCATCGCCAGAGCGGCCGTCTCCACGCGCATCGAGATCGGGAAGTCCTGAATGGAGGAGATAAAAGGCAGCCGTGACACAGCAGACATCACCACCCGGGCGGCCACCGAGTCCGGGCGATCGGGGCCGTACAAAAGAGGGAATCGCAACACGGCGAAGGGTAATGTGGAGTCGGCGATCCGATCTTCGATGCGGCGGCTACTTGTGGTGAATGATGAAGGCAAAAAAGGCTGGGGAACGGTGGAGCGAAAGATAAAGCGGGGAAGAGGTCTCAGGGGGAGCGCTTTGTTCAGAAGACGACCGGGTCGCTGGACGAGGATCTCCTGAAAGGATCGATGCTGGCCATCAAAGAGGGTTGTATCGCAATAGACCAGCGCCGCCGGGGGACCATCGGGCCAGATGTGGAGGTCCGGTTCGGGGTTGGTAACCCAGTGCACGCCGTGCATCCAGGGATGCTCGGGTTTCGGAAGACTCTCTTTATCGGTGCAGGCGATCATCCGGTGACCCATCGCCCGCCCGAAGCGAGCTACCTCCTGGCCCAGATAAGTATGGGCGCCGAAAACCATTAATGTCAGTCGACGGTGGCCAGCCATAACGTCTCTCCCAGTGGACAAAGGGGTTGAAGTCTACGCAATCCGATCAAAGTACCAATCTTTTCTCATAGACCTGTTGGCAATCGATCCGTATGATAAAGCGCTCCCGGCGAAAGCCGAAGGAATTCGTACGGTGCAACAGGGCGCCGGAAATCAGTTCGAGAAGTAACAAACCGGCATGGCAGAGTATATTCGTATAGGCGAACCGGCGAATGAGGCCGAAAAGGTAGGCTTTCGCCTGCTTCGCGATCAATTGCCGGATCATTATCTGGTACTGGGGAATTTTGATCTTCGGCTGCCACAACGGCGGACTTCCCTGGAGTTCGACGCCGTGGTCATCGGCGAATATGGTTTTTTTGCCGTAGAAATCAAGGGATGGAGCGGGGCGATTCGTGGAGGAGCAGACCACTGGTATCTGCCCTGGGGGCGAGTATCGAATCCCCTGAGTTATCTGGAGAAAAAGACCAAAGCGCTGGCCCAATATATTCGGGCGAAGGTTCCGGATCTGTCGGATGATTGTTTTTATGCCCCGGCGTTATTCTTTCCCCGGGGCAATGTCCAACTGGATTTTCCCGAGAATATTCTTCGCAATATCGCGGGGCCCGATGGGGTCTACGACTTTTTCGTGGACATGGACCTGGTGCACGAGAAAGGACCGGGGCCCCTGCGGTCCCGGGAGAGAAGTCAGGCGGTAGTCGACGCGATCGTGGCACTGGCCGAACCCTCCGAGCGAGGGGTGGTGTTGCCCTATTACGATGTCGAGGGGGAATTGGAGCGGCCCGAACAACCGTACCGGGAATTTGTCGGGACCCATCAATATCTCCGGAGTCGTCCCAAGGTACGGATTAAGGCCTATGCCATGGATGGGCTGGCCTCCAAGAAGAAATTGCGCAGCGAAGAGAACCGAATCCTTCGCGATATTGATGCTCTGGAGGTCCTCAATGATAATCCGTACGTGGCGCGCTCCTACGAGATGCAGCCCGATTATAAGGACGAGATGATCTTCTATCTGATCAGCGAGTGGGTGAGCAGTACAACCCTGGCGGCCTATCTGCAGAAGACCTGTGGTTGCCCTCTGGAGCGAAGCGACCAGGAGATATCTCGCGAGGCCCACAATGAGGCAGGGGC
>SKNI01000475.1 GCA_007120615.1 Myxococcales bacterium
CCCGCCGGTAGTTATGCTACGGTAGTGCTTCGAGAGTTCATGGAGCCAGCGTAGACGACCTGCGTAAACGAAAAGATACAAGAAGCTTGGAGCTTTCGGGGGTGCAGGGTTATGATGGCAACCGAGCGTATAATGGGAATGCTCCCGGAAACGGAGCGAAATACGAGAGGATTTTCGTGAGTCAAGGCAGCCTGACGGAGTTGGACCCGGAAGCATTTCTGGATCTGATATCGCAATGTGGTTTGAAGCTCAAAGAGTTGGACCTCGCCAAATTAGCTCGCCAGAAGTTGGTGGAGCCCTGGCAGCGCGATGAAGAAAATAGCTATTATACCGAGTTGCACCTCTTTTTGGTGGCCCGCTATCTGGAGGCGGTGAGTCCCGTTCAGCATTCCTGGGGGAAGGAGTCTTCGGAGATCTCTCTGGAAGGCGTCCGGGAGCTTGGACAGCAGCTCAATCATATTCTCGATACCGCCGCGGCAGAGTCGCCAGGAGAGCTCGATCGAAAAATTCGGGAATTCATGATGGAGCTGGAGCGATTTCTGGCGCGCATCGATCCCTTCGGTCCCCTGGGCGATATCTTTGATCTGTTGCGGCCGCAGATTCGAAAGGAGATCAAAAATAGTGGCCGGCTCTACCTGGAGTTGCGCCGGGCCGCCACCCAGGTTGCGCTTCGGCTGGAGGGCGACGCTGGGGAAGACAACCCGATGACCCAGCCGATGTTCATCGTCGAATCCACGGCGATGCTCTCCGACAAAGATCTGCGCTCCACACAGGTGATCGATGAGTCCGTGGGCGAAACCTCTGCGGCCGCCAAGCAGGCGATCGATGAGGTTCTTTCAGCGGCATCGGAGGCCTCCGACGAGAAGCCTCCTCGCTCTTCCAGACCTCCCCGAGAGATGGCAAAAGTACCTCCCACACCGACGGAGGAGGAAGACCAGAGAGATACGGATGTTTTGAAAGCCTCCGAGGTTCAAGATAAGGCAATGGGGCTGCACGAAGAGTCCTCCGAGCCCATCGTTCTTTTAGAAGAGGAGATCTCCGAAGCCGAACTCCCCGCCGCAGAGATCATCGAGGAAGAGGAGTTTTCCCGAGACGTGCCAACGCAGCGGACCAAGGACCTGTCGAATCGACTGAAGTCGCTTCGAAAACAGGACGGAAAACAGGGCGAGCCACCCACGACTCCGCAGGCGAAGGGGATATCGGATATTGCGAAACGGATCGCCGACCTCAATAAGCGGCGCGAGGTCTATCTCAAGAATCAAGAGTGGCAGCAGTTGGCCGACCTTTACGAGGACGGAATGGAGCTCTTCTCGGAGGCCGCCGAGCGTCAACAAGTCTATCTGGTGCTCGCGATGTTATATGAGGTGAAGCTCCGCAAGAAGGATCTAGCCTTTAGCGCATTTGCCAATGCCTGGGGTGAGCGTGAGGTTGCGGCGGGTCAGGCCAAGGCCCTGGAAGGTTTGCAACGCCTTGGCCGGGCGTCCAGTCTTCAGCAACGCTACGTAGAGTGGCTTCAAGAACAGCTAAAGCTGGACCTGGCCACCACAGATGCGGCCCGATTGCAAAAAGAGTTGGCCCTGGCATTATTTGCCGATCAGAAATACGACGCCTCCTTCTCGGGGTACGCCGCATTCCTTCAGAAGGAGCCTGATGAGGCCATCACCGCCGATAGTCTGACCCAGTTACAGCGCCTCGGTGAACACGTCGAGCCGACTGAGATGGATTCCTTTCTGGAGACGATTCTCGAGCTGAAATTAAAAGACGAGACTCGAGAAGTAATCGAAGAGTTTATGGAAGTCACAACTGATTGACAAAACGACTGTTTTGACTTTTCGTGGGTTCCTAAACTATGGTAGCAACCGTGTATTTGAACCATTTGCAGCGGGTTTGCTTGCAGAACCCATGCAGTGACTGCAAGTGGGAATGACGATTCCCACGGTGCTGAATTTCCGGACGGCAGAAAAACAACCGTCCTGCCTAGGAGTTCCTGGTGAGAGTTTGTCCATCCTGTAATACGCGAGTCGCAGATGCTGTGAAGTCTTGTCCCAGTTGCGGACATCGGTTCGCGGAGCGACAAGTAAAAAAAACGATGATGGGGATTCCTGGACTGCTGGACGAGGAGAGTCAAAAGGGCGCCAGGAAGGAAGATGAGCCGGCCGCCAAACAGACGCTTTTCGGGTTGCCGGCTATCACCGAGGAAGAAGAGGCGGATGATCCGGGAATGAAGACCGAAATGGTCTCCATGGATGACCTCCCTTTCGACCCTGCCAGTCTGGACCTGGGGCTCGATGATGATGAGGAGGATGACTCGACGCGTCAGGTAGGCACGAAGAAGTTGGCGGGAGCGTTGAGAAAAAAGATGTCGAAGGGCGACGTAAAGTCGACGTCTTTTGGTATGCCCTCACCCTTTCAGGACGAAAAGGCGAGCCCCAAGGCCACGGCGTTTGGAATCCCCTCCCCGCAGGGAAGTGGTCAGGAGACCGATTCGGAGGCCGACGCAGAATCGGCGTGGGGACTGGGGATGGAGTCGTCGGGTGGTATGTCCACCCAGATTGTTTCACCGGACGCTTTAAATCTGGCAGGGAACGAGTCCGGCAAGGGAGGTTCGATGTCAGTCCCCTCTAAGACGGGGGGAGAGCGCCCGGAATATCGCACCTTGATGGGGATGTCCCTTGAAGACCAGGATCTGGAGAACGCTGGTGCGATGCACCGGGGAGGCTCCTCGGAGGAAGAACCCTACGATGATGCACCTACTCAGGCATTGTCAGCCGATGATCTGGCCGCCTTCGATCAGAGCGTGGGTATTCCCGGGCCCACAGACGGGCCGAATCGGGTGAGTATGCCCACGCCGGTGGCGCAATCCGAAGATGATTCCAAGACCGCAGTCCTCTCGGGGGCCACCGACCTCAGTAAGTTTCAATTGCCCAGGCCCTCGGGAGGAGTGGAGTCTCCGAAAAAAGTACAACAACGTCAGGACGAGGGCGGCACCGGCAATGAGAGCGACTTTAAGAAGAACCGCGACACCCCGCGAAGTGGCGTGTTTCGGGTCCCAAAGAAGCGCTCTGGTACGCCACCGAAAGGGGATAGGGAACCGCAGTCCGATCGATTCGATGACACCGGAGTGACCGGTACAGGCACTTATAGTGTGGGTAAATCGAATACCGGAACGCAACGGGAGTCGCCGTTTAATACGGGCTCTCAACAAGGGGAGGGCCCGAATCTGGATGGGCCGCTTGCCGGCGGGGGAACAGCGCGAACGAGTTTCCCCACAGCCGGCACTGCTCAGGAGGAGGAGGAGAAGACGGTCATAAAGACCGCCGAGGAACTGGCCGGCGGACCGGGAGGTAGCTCGACGATTAAGGGAAGGCCGCCGTTATCGTCACCAACGCCGAGGGATTCGCAATCGGGGACCGGCGCTCCCCAGACGGGCCCCCGATTTGCTCTGGGTGCCTCGTCAAAAGAGTCTCCATCGGAGCATACGAGCCAACCGGATTCAAAACCGGCGTGGCCGGTGCGAGAGTCGCGACCGGCAAGACCGGCACATCAGGAACAGGTAGAAGAGGCAGCGTGGCCGGTGCAAGAATCGAAACCGGCAAAACCGGCGGGTCAGGAACAGGTCGAAGAGGCAGCGTGGCCGGTGCAAGAGTCTCAACCGGCGCAGCCAGCGCAACCAGCACAACCAGCACAACCAGCGCAACCGGCGCAACCAGCGCAACCAGCGCAGCCAGCGCAACCGGCGCAGCCAGCACAACCAGCACAACCAGCACAACCAGCGTCACACGGCGATTTCGGCGCTCAACCGGCGCAACAACCACAACCGGTTCCACAACCATCGTCACACGGCGACTTCGGCGCTCAACCCATGGACCTGGGCTCACGTATGGCGCAGCCCGATGTGCCAGCTTCTCCGGCAGCGGAGTCGACTTTAGATGCCGGAACCTCGGCGCTGAATCTGGTTCAAAAGGGGCTGGGTGTCCTGGGCGGAGTCGTGTTGATCGCGACCACCGCACTGATTGCGGCGATGCACGGGCTGCCAGAGGAGCCTGTGGCACTTTTATTTACCGCCCTTCCCGTCGCGTTAGGGCTGGCCGCCGTAGGGATCGGGGCGGTGCCGGTCTCGCAAAAATTTCGCTCCGCAGGCTTCGGTCTTGTGGCGGTGATGGCTCTTCTCGGCCTGGTCGCCGGGCTGGCCGTGGGATTCGGCACCATTCTGGCGGTGGGGCAATTTGCCGGAGGAGCATTTCTTCTGGTTGCCGCAGCGTTTCCCTTGCTGTTGCGCGGGTAGAGAACCTCGAGCTGGGTCCCAATGACGAACGATAGCGAAGAATTGAGCCTGTGAGCACCATTTTAGTACAAAAATATGGCGGATCGTCGCTGGCGAGCTTAGACCATGTGCGTCGGGTCGCAGAAAAAATCGTAGCCACCCGCGAGGAAGGCTATGATCTGGTGGTAGTGGTCTCCGCCATGGGAGCGACCACCGATGATCTTCTGGAGATGGCTCAAGAGTTGGCCACCAACCCGTCGCGTCGGGAGCTGGATATGCTTCTGTCGGTGGGAGAGCGGATTTCGATGGCGTTGATGTCCATCGCCATCCAGGACCGTGGACATGAAGCGGTGAGTCTGACGGGGTCGCAATGCGGTATCATCACCACCCACAGCCACGCCAACGCTCGGATCATGGACGTACGCCCGTTTCGGGTTCAAGACGAATTGGCCCAGGGAAAGATCGTCATCGTCGCCGGATATCAGGGGGCCAGCTATCGGCGCGACGTCACCACTCTGGGGCGCGGAGGAAGCGACACGACCGCCGTGGCTCTGGCCGGCGCTCTGGGGGCGGAGGCCTGCGAGATCTACAGCGACGTAGACGGGGTCTATAGCGCCGATCCCCGGGTGGTCTTGAGCGCCCGGCAGCTGGAGAGTTTGAGCTATGTGGAGATGCAAGAGATGGCGCGCTCCGGAGCCCGGGTATTAAATGAGGAGGCCGTCGAATTTGCCAGACGAGCCAAGATCGCGCTCTACGCTAGAAGTACTCACAGCCAGGACGGGCGGGGCACGGTGGTTCGGGTGGATCTGCCCCGCGACGAGTTGGAGCGAGCCGAGTCGCGCTGTCCTGCAGTCGCAATCAGTCATGTCGACGAGGGGCTGTGGATTCTGGCGGCAGAGAGCGCCGACGCCGTGGTCAAATCGCTCCAGAACCACCAATGTGTCGTCGCAGATTGGTCACCGGGGGCCAGAGTTGAGATCTTTTTGGGTCTTCAGGATATCCACGGAGACGATGCA
>SKNI01000086.1 GCA_007120615.1 Myxococcales bacterium
AGCCTGGATTATTCATGACGTGTCGTCACGAGGCAAAATCAGCGTCAAAAGCCCGAAATCGAGCCCCACAGGCGATGCAGCGCATCGTCGAGGAGAGAGATGAAGGGATTTTGGGGCTGATGAGCCGCAGTAGACAGGTCATGAATAATCCAGGTTAGGGCCGTACCCGTGGAGTAATGATGTTGAAGGTTCAGTGGGCTTTTGTAGTTTTCTTGAGTTTGTTGTTGGCCTCCTGCACGGAAGATCCGGAGCTCGACGAGCCGGCCGATGGCGAGCAGGAGAGTGCGTTCTCTACGGGCAAGGCCGATGATTTTTTGGGGTCCTGTGAGCGGGAACATATCCTGCTTCTGGTCAACGACCCGAGCAGCGACTCCGACCGCCTGGTAGACGTCGGTCTGCACCGGAGGGCGGCCAATAATATCGTGACTTTTCGAGCCGGACCCGATGGTGAACTGGCCACCGAGGACGACGCCTATTTTCGAGCGGTCGAAGAGATCGACGACATATATTTCGTCGGACCCGTGGCCATGCAGCAACTCACCGGGGCCATCGCCGACTACTGCCAGGACCAGCCCCGCCGAGAAGTAGACACCGTCTTTTCGCCCCAGCCCTATTTCGACAGTCATATTAACCGGGTGGTGGAGATGATCGACGGCGCCGAGCGCTCCATCGACATGGCCATGTACAGCCTCAGCGATAATCGGGCCTTCGACGCCCTGGCCGACGCGGTGGAGAGAGGCGTTGAGATTCGAGTCCTCTTTGACAGCGCCAACGGCGATCACCTCAATACGGCGGGCTCTCGCTCGGCGCGCCTGGAAGACCTGGGCGCCGATGTGCGCTATATCAACCGGATCATGCACCATAAATTTGCCATCATCGACGGCCCCCAGGATGAGCTTCTGCAGGCATCCCAGGCTCGTTTCTTCTCGGGCAGCGCCAACCTCTCCTTTGGAGCGGCGACCCGCTACGACGAAAACGTCACCTTTCACCGGGGCGACGCTCCGCTGGTGTTGAAGATGCAGCGCGAGTTCAACCACCTCTGGGAGAACTCCCGGGATCTGGAGTGGAACGAAGACCTGACCTATTTCGAGACCCTGCCCATCGCCGCCGATATGATTCCGCCCAAAGAGGGCCTGGAGGTGTTGTTGACCTCCGAGAATTTTGAGACCACTTTTTCAAGTCGGTGGGGAGCCGGATTTCGCCCCTTGCCGTTCAGCGAAGTCGTCGCCGATCGCCTGGTGGAGCTCATCGAAGAGGCCGACTCTTCGATCTATGTGGCCGCCGGCTTCTTGCGCTCCCGACCAGTCTCCGAAGCCTTGCTTCAACGCTGGCAGGAGGATCCGGACCTCGATATTCAGATCTACCTGGATCAATCCGAATATATCAGCCAGTGGTATCACAACTCACAGCTTCGAGATCTCGACGATTGTCTCGAGGATGCCGGCGAAAACGAGCGAGATATCTACAACTGCCGGGAGCGAGGATTTATCTTCAGCTACCAACTCCTGGACGCCGGTATCCCGGTTCGGTTTAAGAATTATTCCTACCGCTGGCATTATAGCTATGCCCTGCAGATGCATCATAAATATATGATCTTCGACCGCAATACGGTGGCCACGGGGAGTTATAATTTCTCCAATAACGCCGAGCAGAACACCATGGAAAACGTCGTGATCTACCGCGACAGCTTCTATCCGGAAGTGGTCAATGGGTTCGTGGCAAATTTCGATGCGATCTGGGAGACGGGGCGCGCCGAAAACATCTTCGACGATATCTTAGAAGAGGTGAGCACAGCCGATGAGATCGAGCTTATTTTTGAGCCCGCCGCGTTCACCTGGGAGGAAGTCACCGAGCTTCGCCAGTTGATCCGTCAGCGATGCTCCGAGGTCGACTCCGAAGAGTATCGGCGCTTTCCGGAGAATAATCGGACCTGCACGGCGAATTAGGGCTGTTGCCAATAAGCCGGCCACGAAAACCGACCCATCTTCAATAAGCCGGCCCACGCCCCCTGCTTTTAAGCGGACGGGGACGTACGGGGACGTCCGCGCTCCATAAAACTAGCGACGAGGGGTCGCCTATTCGGCGGCGTCCCAGGAGTCGTCGGTTTCGATGCGATCTTGAGCCCGGTGCTGCCAGGATTGATTGGCACCTACCTCGAATCGGGCAGTGACGTCGCGTAGAGACTCGGAGAGGGAAGCGAGCTCTGCTGCAGCCACCGTTACCTGCCGGATCCCGGCGACTCCCTGGTGAAGCATCTGACTCAATTCCTCCATCGCCTCATTGACCTCGCCGGTATTCTCACGCTGGGTACCGGTGACGACCTTGATCTTCATGGCCATCTGAGTGGTTCCTTCGGAGCGCTCCAGGCCCTCCTGACAGGCCTGGACTGTAGTCTCGGCGGAAGCCTGGATATCGGTAACCAGCCCTTTGATCTGACTGACGGAGTCGGTGGTATTTTCGGCCAGTCGGCGCATCTCGTTAGCTACGAGGGTAAAGCCACGGCCTTTTTCACCGGCCCGAAATCCCTCCAGGCTGGCGTTGAGGGCCAGCAGGTCGGAGCGCTCGGCGATATTCTTGATGAGATTGAGGATCTCCGAGATCCGTTGGCTATGCTGGTTGAGCTCTTCGATTCGGCGGGTGATCTTTCGATTGGTCTCCCGGGTTTCTTCGGCGGCCTCAAAGACATGGCGAGCGTTGTCGGCGCTGGCGTCGGAGGACTCAAAAAGTCTCTCCACGGTGGCCAGAGTCTTCTGAATTCGAAGGGCCTGCTGCCTGGCAGAATCCTCGTAGTGGTGGAGCACGTGCATCATCTCTTCGGTGGAAGTCGCGACATGCAGTGCGCTGCCTACGATCTCTTCGACCAGGGTTCGAAGGCTGACCACCATCTCGTTGAACACTCGGTTTAGATCCCCGTCTTTTTCCACCTGAGAGGTCAGATCGCCGCCGGCGATATGGCGGGCTCGCTCGGCGAGGGTTCGCAGGTTTTGAACCATCATCCCGAAGGCGTCGCCCAATTCTCCGGGCAGCCTCTCGTCGAGAGCGGGATTATATAATTGATCATTGGCGATGATATGAGCTTTTACGGTGAGGCGGCGAAGCTGGTTGGTCAACTGCGCAAAGCTGCGGTTGAGATCCCCCTGGCTCGAAGAGCTGGGGAGGTCGACCACCGACAATTGGCCCGTTTCCAGTACTCGGTCCTGAAGGGCCTGGACGCCGATTTCGCCGTTGGCCAGCTCCAGGGCTTCCTCGCTTAAGAGACGAAGCTGGGTCAATAATTGATTTACCGCTGTCGCCATACGCCCCACGTTGCTGGTGGAGCGAACGGTCAGTCGAGGCTGGGAGAGATCTCCGGCGGCTAATTTCTCCACCGCGTCGGTGAGCTCGTCGTAGGCCGAAAGATTTCGGTGAATATAAACAATCGCCAGTGCTCCGGCAGCCATGAACATCACCGCTCCCAGCGGACCGGGAAGCAATAAAATGATGGCGATTCCAAGTGCGAGGACTGCCCCCACGGCGATAGTAATTTTCGTACTGCTGCCCATAACCAAGCCTGACCCATAATTGCCAACAACCCATTACCACGCCAACATCTTTTGCTTATGGCGTTATATCGCTCAACAATTCTGTCGAGATTCGTGGCGGCTTTTGCGGTGCGAACGTCGACCTCACTCTAACGTCTCAGCGGTCTAAACTCCAGTAGATATATCCTTACCGGGCTATAAGCTTAATAGCAATTTTACGACTTCAATTATAATAATTAATAGATATCAAGCTTAATTTAGCTTCACTATTATCGGCAAGGGAGAGATTCAGGACCACCACAGAATAAATATCCATTGTCACCACCTGCTGTAAACGCATACACTGTCGGTCATTCACGAGTGCTGCCCACCGGATTTGCGTTGGCACTACCGCCGAGGACTGGGCGAGAGTTTCGACGTAATCCTGAAGGTCAGCACAATCTTGGTGGGAAGTTAAGGAGTACAAGATAATGAATAAGTCATTACGAATTACCGATGGGGGACACCTATTGGATTCGAGAACCGAGCGGTTTTTGCCCGAAAACTTCGAGTTTACTTCGGAGCAGTTATTTCGGGCCCGGGTGGTGGTAACTCTTTGTTTTGCAATTGCCTTTTTTGGCCCCCTCTATGCAGCAGTCGTCTATTTTTTGACGTCATCCGTGGGACAGGCCGCTGCCATTTGCGTTGCGACGGTGTGCGTGGTGTCGACCCCGTTTATGATGCGAAAGGGGACTTCTTTTGTATTTCTGGGCAACTGGCTGACTCTATGCGGCTATGGGCTGATCTTATTTCTGGCCACCCAGAGTCTGGGGCAATCGGTGATGATGTGGCAGGTGGTCTTTGCCGTATTAGGAGGACTGATCGCCGGCAAAAGATCGGCGATCTTCTGGGTGATCACGATGTCGATCACCACCGCTTATTTTTATCTGTCCATGATCGCCTCCGCTCCCAGCGAAGGACTATTATTTAGCGAGCTCCAGATTCTGTGGGAGATGATTCTCATCATCGGTATGTTTGCCGCCATTATGGTGCTGACCTTTTCTTATGAAGGGGTCAAAGATTGGGCCCTGGATCAGGTCCGAAAAAAAGAAGCTCAGACCCGGGCGATCCTCGACGCCGCTCCCGATGGAATCATCACCCTCTCCAGCGACGGTCGAGTCGCCGGGTTCAATCCGGCAGCGGAGGCCCTCTTTCAATACCAGACAGGCTCTGCCGAATGGGCCCCGTTTTCGGTGCTGGTTCCCGGGATCGAGAAAGCTCCTGCGGAGGCGGTGGATCCGGAGATCGAAGAGTTAGCCGACGGAAAGGTCTTCGATATCGAAGAGCGACAATCTTCCGGACCGGGCGGGCTCGACGCCTGGGTGGGCTCGGCCCGAGAGACCGAGGCCATTCGAAAGGGAGGAGAGCGATTCCCGGCGGAGGTCTCGGTGACTCGAATTGAGGATGACGACCGATTCGTAGCCGTTTTGCGGGATATCACGGAGCGAAAAGAAGCCCAGCGAGAGCTTCGAGAGGCTCGCGATAAGGCGGTGGAGGCCAACGAGGCCAAGAGCCGTTTTCTGGCCAATATCAGCCATGAGTTGCGAACCCCCCTTAATGCGGTGATCGGCTATAGCGAACTGGTCTGCGATGACCTGGAGGACTTAGATCAGCCGGAGATCCGCTCCGATGTTCAAAAAATTGGAGTGGCCGGAAAGCATCTGCTCACTCTGATCAACGAGATTTTGGATCTGGCCAAGGTGGAATCGGGAA
>SKNI01000089.1 GCA_007120615.1 Myxococcales bacterium
CGGGCGCCCTATATGCACGGGGGACACCACGGGAGTCTGAGCGAAAATGTCGAGTTTTATGGTGATCTGCAGGAAGATCCGGTGATCGGCATTCGCGATCCACTTCTTCAGCAGGTCAATCTCAACACCGAAGAGGTCAATGCGCTGGTGGCCTTTCTGGAAAGCCTTTCGGGGGCCCTTCTTCCGCACGAGCTTATGGTTGCGCCTGCGACACCCGCTCCCTGAAAAGATGGCCTCCGAAAGAAGTTAAGATCAGGGGTCAAGGTCGATGATATCATCGTCTTGTTCCTTGAGGGTCTCGGAAAACTCGTCTGCCAACTCTGGCAATGCCTCGACGAGGTTTCGAACCAGGTAACTCTGAAGAAAGAAGGTCGTACTGAATACCAGAAAGTGGAGGGTCTCATCGCCGATACCGGGGATGAAGGGGATCAGGTGCGAATCGTTGGGGCGAAGAACTCCCAGACGGCGGGCGACTTTTTTGGCCAGCTTTCGCCGCTCCGAGGTGCGGGTCCGGGTCAGCAGGTGTCGGCCCTGGGTCATGTCGGCCAGGCGATGAAAGTGATCGGGTATCGGAGGAGATCGGAAAAAAGCGATCTGCTCGGTGACGGTGCTGGTCGGTGATGGCGCCACGTCTTGTTCAAGGGCGGCGAGGTCGACGAGTAATTCCAGAAGGCGGCGACCGGCGCGGGTCTTGAACGCTTCGAGGCGGGATTCGTTCCATTGCTCCTCAACGTCGGTCTCAAATGGGCTTAAGAGGCGAGAGAGGTGGACCAGAGCGTCGACGAAAGCGGGATCGCGAAGCCATTGGGAGTGGAGCAAAATGGTGGTGATCTTCTCACGGGTATGCCTTTTTTCCAGCCATTCGATGAATTCAAAGAGAAGCTCGGCGTTGGGATCGGCCTCAAAACCGCGACGAAGAGTCCAGCCGGTGAGTCGAACCAGGGACTTCTGCAGGGCCTCCACCTGTCTGGGGGAAGCCATCAGATCGACGAGCTGGGCGCTGACTTTCTCGCCGACGCTTTCGAGGCGGGAGCGAAGAGAATGGGCGACTTTTCGTCGGCCGCGATGGGCGATCTGGCGGACCCGGGCGATCGCGGTGGGCCGATCGGAGTCCCCGGGAGTCGGGCTGTCACTGGCATCCTGATCATCCATGTGTTAGAGCCTTGGGGGTCAATAGAAGTCGAGATTGGTTTCAATGCTTGCCGTTTTGTCTCTCGTGCGTACGGTTTGGCCAGCCTCTCAGGTCTCGTGCGCCTGTTTGTGATGGTTGACGCCGTAGCGTTTACGAGTCAAAACGGTGCTCGCACGATGATTGGCAGGAGACGTGTTGTCAACGGGGCCATCCGGGCCTTCTTTAGTACCGTCTCGCCAACTTGCCCAGGATTATTGTCATGGCGGAATACGATGAAGGGATGATGGAAGAATCCATGGAGAAGATGCAGGAGTTGGCGCTCCTACCTCTGAGAAATACCGTGTTATTCCCTCAGGTGGTGGTTCCCCTCGCCGTGGGACGGCCGAAGAGCGTCAAACTCATCGAAGAGGCGGTTCAGGACGAAAAACCGATCGCCGTGTTAACCCAGCGCGATCCGGAGACCGATGAACCGGAGACCGGTGATCTCTATCAGATCGGAACGGTGGCCAGGATTCTTAAGGTCGTCAAGATCGCCAATGATAACTACAGCGTTATCATTCAGGGTCAGCGGCGAATTCGGCTCGATGAGATGGTCCAGGAGGAGCCCTATTTTATTGGGAACTTCGAGGTCCTCGACCCCGGTGAAGAAGCCGAGGGAGAAGCTCAGGTCGAGATCGAAGCTCTCTTTATGAATTTGAAGAGCACGGCCAAGCAGGTCGTCAAATTCATCCCCGAGATGCCCAAAGAAGCGGCTCAGATGGTGGAAGGGGTCAACGATCCCGGTCAACTCTGTGATTTCGTGGCTGCCAATATGGATGTGGCCACCGAAGAGAAGCAGGAGATTCTGGAGACCGTGGGGCTCAAAGAACGGCTGACCATGGTCGTGACCCTTCTGGCACGGCAACTCGAGGTGTTGAGGGTCAGCGATAAGATTCAAAGTCAGATCAAAGAAGAGATCGACAAAAATCAGCGGGAGTATTACCTGCGTCAGCAGCTCAAAGCGATCAAAGAGCAGCTCGGAGAACTCGATGGGGAAGGCGGCGATCTCGAAGACATCGCTCAGTCCATTGACGATAGTGAGCTGCCCGATGAGGTGGAAGAAGTCTGTCGCAAGCAGCTCAACCGCCTGCGCATGATGCAACCGGCGTCCAGTGAATACGGGGTGACCCGGAATTACGTGGAGACCCTCCTCGACGTTCCCTGGCGGAAGCAGACCCAGGATAAACTGGACATCAAAGAGGCTCGTAAGATCCTCGACGAGGATCATTACGATCTCGACAAGGTAAAGAAGCGGATCGTCGAGTATCTGGCGGTTCGAAAGCTCAAAAACGATATGAAAGGTCCGATCCTATGCCTGGTGGGACCACCGGGGGTGGGTAAGACGAGCCTCGGCCGCAGCGTGGCCCGAGCATTGGGACGAGAATTTGTGCGTATCAGCCTCGGCGGGATTCACGATGAGTCCGAGATTCGCGGCCACCGCCGAACCTATGTGGGCGCATTGCCGGGTCGAATCGTGCAGGGCTTGAGAAAAGCGCAGACCAATAACCCCGTATTTATGCTCGACGAGGTCGACAAGATCGGTCGAGACTTCCGAGGTGATCCATCAGCGGCGTTGTTGGAGGTTCTGGATCCGGAGCAGAATAAGACCTTCTCCGATCACTATCTGGAGATCCCCGTGGATCTCTCCAATGTCCTCTTCGTTGCGACGGCGAATATGCTCGATCCCATCTCGGCGCCGCTTCGAGACCGAATGGATGTCATCGAGATTCCCGGGTATACGGCCCAGGATAAGATGCATATTGCACGCCAATTCTTGATCCCCAAGGCGCTCGAATCTCACGGAATCACCGAGGAGAATCTTCAATTTGATGAAGAAGCCCTGGACAAGGTGATCCGTAACTACACCCGGGAGGCCGGGGTGAGAAATCTGGAGCGACGGGTCGCCGATATCGCTCGAGGCGTAGCCGTAAAAGTGGCGGAGAGCTTTGAGAAGGCCGACACCGAAGAAGAAATGGAAGTGGTGGAGGTGGAGCTCGATAAAGAATTGGTCTCCAAGTATCTGGGGCCGGAGCTCTACGAATATGAAGTGGCTTAGCGAACCTCCCATCCCGGAGTTGCCACAGGACTGGCCTGGACGGCCGCCGGCGGTGACATTCTCTTTATCGAGTCCACCAAGATGCCCGGCAAAGGAGAACTGGTTCTGACCGGTCAACTCGGCGACGTGATGAAGGAGTCGGTACGAGCGGCCCTGAGTTATATTCGAAGCCGAGCTTCTGAATATAATATCGACGAGAACTTCATGCGGGAGAACGATATTCATATTCACGTGCCCGCAGGTGCGATTCCCAAAGACGGTCCGTCGGCGGGGATAACGATGTATATCTCGCTGTTGAGCCTGTTAACGGAAACGAAAGTACGCTCCGATGTGGCGATGACCGGCGAGATCACGTTGCGTGGAAATATCCTGCCTGTGGGAGGCATCAAGGAGAAAGTCCTCGCCGCCCACCGCTCAGGAATTAAGCGAGTCGTTCTCCCGGAGCGAAATAAAAAGGACCTCGTCGATGTCTCCGATGACATCAAAGACGAGTTGGAGTTCTTTTTCTGTCCCCATGTAAGCGGCCTGCCGGAGCTCGTCTTCGAAGAAGGTGCCTGGGATGTGGACGGAGATTCTTCGGACGACGAAGAAGATGAGGCGTCGGCCGAGTAACGGCAGCGCTGAGATTTGTAAGCCAGTGATCGAAAAAAGCCGCCACCATCTCTTGAATGAGTTGGTGGCGGCTTTTTTTGTGGACGAGCAGAGGCGGGAATTATTTAAATACCACGTCCATGATCTCGACGGTGCGGTTGCCCTTGGGAGCCTTGATGACGGTCTCGTCGCCCACGGATTTGGCGATAAGGGCCCGAGCGATAGGGCTGCTAAAGGAGATCTTCTTGTCTTTAATATCCGATTCGTCGTCCCCTACGATCTGGTAGGTAAATTCTTCGTCGGCCTCAAAGTCATAGATGGTGACGGTGGCACCGAAGAGGACGCGGTCACCGCTGAGTTCTTTGGGGTCGATAATTTCGGCCTGGCCGAGTTTTCCCTGAATCTCACGGATTCGACCTTCCACAAAGCCCTGGCGATCTTTTGCAGCGTCGTACTCGGCATTTTCGCTGAGATCACCGTGTGCTCGAGCTTCCTCGATTTCTTTGACGACCTTGGGTCGCTCGAATTTGCGCAATTGGTCCAATTCTTCTTTTAGACGTTGATGGCCAATTCGGGTCATGGGCACTTTAGACATAAAAACTCTCGACGGGTGAAAAAGAACGCCCCCACCTCACGAAGAGACGGGGGAGCGAATAGACGGCAGATAGTATGGGATACAACCCTATGTTTTTCAATAACCCACGTCTATTGAAAAGAGCCGAGCACGCTCACTATTCCCAAGTTCCCTACACGGTTCTGCTCGCAGGAGGCGAATTCTTACCAGGTATGTGCTAGAAAATAGGTCATTCGCAATGTTGAGCAGCAATTGTACCCATCGTGTAATGAATCACGGATTGGAGATGATATGAAGAGAGCAACCTGGTGTCTGGTAGCATTTGTCGCGGCGTTTATTCTAACCCCCACTGTGGCGACGCAAGAAGATCCGCTCACCAAGAAGGAGCAATTTGCTCTGGAGCTCGAGCTCTGTCAGCAAGCATGGGCCAGCGGTACCCCGTCGAAATGCGATTTATACGGACGAATCGAGATCGTGGATTCCTTCCCGGATGTCAAAATCCAGGAAGTCAGCGCGTTTGCTGACATCAAGGTGGAGTGGGTAAGTGCGTTCGCCGATGGTCCCGGAAAGTGGGAAAAGGTCACATCTTTCCCGGACTATAAGGTTCAGATGGTCGACGCTTTTCCGGACTATAAAGTCGAGTTTGTCACGGCGTTTCCAGGTTGTGACTGACCGTTGCGGCTGATCGGTGTGTTTGTGCATCGGTTCAGCGCAGCAGAGCCTGGTACTCCTGAATCGATAGAACGCCGGGAGTTCGGACGTTGAGCTCCTGCAGGGCACCTACGGCGCCACGAGCGGCGGCGATGGTGGTGAAGTAGGGGATCTTGCGACGCAGGGCGTTTCGTCGAATCTGCTGGCTGTCGCCGATGGATCGGGCACC
>SKNI01000642.1 GCA_007120615.1 Myxococcales bacterium
TCGCGGGTTAACGCTGTGATTCCACCACTGGCGCTGAAGGACCCCTGCCTGACGATTCGAAAATTCCCCGATGAGAGGTTACAGGTCGACGATCTGGTCCGGTTTGAGAGTCTGACCCAGGAGATGGCGAAATTCTTGGCCCGCTCGGTACGAGCCAAGAAAAATATTATCATCTCCGGGGGGACCGGTTCGGGAAAGACGACGCTCCTCAACGTATTGTCCAGCTTTATCGGTCCCACGGAACGAGTGGTGACGATTGAGGATGCCGCGGAGTTGCAGATCTATCAGGAGCACGTCATCAGCCTGGAGACCAAACCGCCGAACCTGGAAGGCAAAGGGGAGATCGGGATCCGGGAATTGGTCAAGAACGCGCTGCGGATGCGACCGGATCGGATCATCGTCGGGGAGTGCCGAAGTGGAGAAGCCCTGGATATGCTTCAGGCGATGAATACGGGCCACGATGGTTCGATGACCACGGTTCACTCCAACAGTCCTATTGAGGCCATTGCTCGCCTGGAGACCCTGGTTTTGATGAGCGGGATGGAATTGCCGACCCGTGCGATCCGAGAACAGATCGCGAACTCGGTCGATCTTATCGTCCAACAGACCCGATTTGCCGATGGAAGTCGGCGGATCACCTATATCTCGGAGGTCGTCGGCATCGACGACGATGGGTTTGTCCATATTGAAGATATCTACCGATATCGTCAGACCCACACCGATGGGGATGGCAAAGTCCAGGGGTATCACCGGGCCACGGGTTATTTGCCGAGTTTTCTCAATCAATTTCTGGTCATGGGACTGGCCTCGCCGGATGACTTTTTCTAGGCGAATCCCTGATAGGACGGCGAATGCCACGGTGAGGAGTCCAAGAAGAGGCGGCAGGTAACCATACCGATCTCTTGCGCATTTCAGGGCTGCTGGTTACAATCGTTGAAAAAGGGAGCAGTTGACTTTCATTGCATTTGCGAAGCACCAGAACGCGACGCGGTGAAGGGAAGCGAGAACCGACTCATGAAGAAGGAAGATAAATCGTGACATATTTATGGCTGGCGTTGCTCCTGGGATTCTTCTCGGGGTTCATGATTGTGTGGGCCGGTGGAGAGTGGATGGGGAATCGGCTGGCAGCCGAGCGAAGTCTATATGAGAAGATGATCGGTAAGGAGCTCCATCGACTCTTCTTGCCGATCTCGCCGCAAGAGTTTGTGATTTATCACGCCGCATTCTTCTTCGTTTGCATCGGGTTGATGTACCTGTTGTTGGGCAGTTGGTTGATGGCGGCGCTGATCGGCTCGGTCCTGGGTATCTTCTTGCCTCGAACCTATTTGAAAAAGAAATGGGCGGGGCGACTCAAAGAGATCGACGAGCAGGTGGAAGAGGCGATGGTCTATATGTCCAATAGCTTTAAGGCAAACCCCTCGCTACCGGAGGCGATCCAGGATGTATGTAACGCGATGGGGCCGCCGATTTCACAGGAATTTGGAGTGTTGCTCAAGGAATATCGATTGGGTACCCCCCTGGATCAGGCCCTGATCAATCTGCAGCGCCGGGTACCATCGAGAAACTTGGAATTGGCGATCGCGGCATTGGTCATCGGACGAACGGTGGGTGGAAATATTCCGGATATCCTCAATGAGATCTCCGATACGATCCGAGAGAGTTATCGACTGGAACGGGTGATCGATACTCAGACCGCCCAGGGAAAGATGCAGGCCTGGGTAATGGGTTTGATGCCCGGGGTGGTTCTGGGAGCCTTTTACTGGATGGATCCTGACCTCATTCAGCCGCTCTTTGAGACGCTGATCGGATACGGGATTTTGGGAGCAGCAGCCTTTCTCAATGTGATGGGCGTGATCCTGATTCTGAAGATCGTTTCCATCGAAGTGTGACCAACTTATTCATCGACCCCAGCCGCTAGTTTCCGGGTTGAAAAGAGGTAATTGTGGACCCCCAACTGTTATTGATGCTCTCGGCGATCCTGATTTTCATCGCCTTCTCTCTGTTTGTGTGGGGATTTGTCCCCGAGCAGATCGAAGAAGATGAGATCTATGGATATCGGCTGACGAAGCGACAGCGATTGCTGGAAGAAGATGCGATGTACGCGCTGGTCTTGCCGCTGGTCAAATTATTTGCCCATTATGCGCGCAATATCCCCGATCTTCCGGGGTTGAATATGACCAAGTTGCGCTCGGTTCTTCGGGAGAAATTAAAGCGCTCTGGATTTATGGGGGCATTTACCCCCAATGAATTTTTGGGGATGTGTTGTGTGATCGCCCTGGGGACGATGGTCTTTATGATGGTCTTTACCCTGATGGTTTCCGGGTTTTCCAATATTGGACTCTCCATTTTGGCGGGATTGATATCGACGGCATTGCCGGTGATTTCACTCAATAGCGCCATCGCCGATCGGCTCATCGAGATCGATCGACGACTGCCCTATACCGTAGATCTTCTGGTCCTCTCGATGCGAGCGGGCCTCGACTTTATGACGGCACTGGATCGAGTGGTGACCCGGGGACAGATTCAGAATCCCGATGATCCAATCGTTCAGGAGTTGGGTGTGGTATTACAGGAGATGCGAGTGGGTACGGCGCGAACCGACGCTCTGATCAACCTCTGTGAGCGAGTGAAGTCAGAATATCTGGACTCGATGGTGGGAGCGATCATTCAGTCCGAACGCCGTGGTACACCGCTGGCGCACGTTCTAGAGGTTCAGATCGATACGATTCGCAAAAAGCGGACCGCCAAGATTGAAAAGGCCGCCAGTCAGGCAGCGGTTAAGATTCTTTTTCCCCTGATGTTTATCTTTGCTTCGGTAATTCTGGTAATCATGGGAGCGATGGTCTTGCGACTGATGCAGGAAGGTAATTGACCGCCAGGATGTAGTCCCCATGGCATGCGCAGTGATAATCATTTCCAAAAAGTAGGACGAAACGGGTATGGCCTCGTTCTGGATCGAATTTGAACAGGGAGGAGAACTTCATAAAGCTACCTTTGAGAGTGAATCAATCTCAATCGGTCGCGATCGGAGTTCGGACTTCATTTTGGACCATCCGACGGTGTCTCGACAGCATGCGCTGATCGTTCACCAGGGCGGAGGAGCGTTTCAACTGGTGGTACTCTCCCGGGGAGGATTGACGGCGGTGGAGGGCCAACCGGCAACCTCCCAGGAGGTCGATCTCTACGACGGGACAATGATCACCCTGGGGCAGCACACGTTTCGATTTCGTTCCCAGATGGCGATGCAGCAGCCCGGGGGTGGTTTCGCTCAGCCCGCCAGCGGAATTCAATCCGGAGCCGACGGAGCAGCGGATCCGAAGACGGAGCAGGTACCGGTAAAGCCAGACGGCCCGGGGATCGTATCGTGGGATGAAATCGCTGCCAGCTCACTGGCCGAGGAACAGGCGGAGTTGGAGGAGGAAGAGTCCGATTTCCAGCGAATTCGTCGGGCATCGGGAAGTAAGAAGGGCCAGGAGACCAATCCGGTATTGGTGGGCGGAGCATTGCTGTTGTGCGTGGGAATTCTAGCCTTTGTATTTCTCAACAATGACTCTGAGGACACACGAATTATCCAGAGCCAGCAAACGGATTCGGTACCCGTGGAGATTGAGGTCAGTTGTATCGAAGCCAGCGCCTGTCAACGAGATGCTCTGAGGGCCTATGAGCGGGCCGCGGCGCTCCTGGAAAGTCGTGATGTGGAGACGGGCAATCTTTTCGATGGTTATAAGAGGTTGCTGGAGGCCAAAGCTCTTTTGGAGGAAGGGGGGATTCAGGAGTTTCCCTCGGAGATGAGCGAATGGCAGGAGAAGCATGATTCGGCGCGAGATGATCTGGATGCGATGTTTCGCGATTTTCGGATGCGTTACCATCAGGCCAGTACCCGAAATCGGTTTCAGGAGATGGCCCAGGTCTTAAATGCGATCGAGGCATTTTTTCCGGATCGAACTGCTCGTGAGAACCGATGGGCCCGCGATAAAGAGATGGAGATGAAGTCTGCCGGAATTTACCCGGGTGGTTTTTAAGTAGTACCCGGGGGCGCGACGACGATGATGACGGGCCGTGCTCGAAAACTACTCGGTAGTGGTATCGAGAATAACAGCTACGGGCTGTCACCGGCCCTATCGTCAGGTCGTGGTGTTGGAGATTAATCTACGGGGATTCTGACAGTTCTTTAGTCGATCGGTGAAACATGCAGGTTGTGAAACGAAGAAAGTCGATTACGACCCTGTATAAGACCTGGGACGGCGTCAAGGGTCTGGTGGTGATGCTGATGGTGGTCGGAGGGCTTATCGGCTGTGTGGGTCCGGCTGCCCACGGTGACCGGGCGATGGAAATGGGGAACCATCAACTGGCACTGGAGCATTACGAGAAGGCCATGGCCGAGGGCTCTCGGGATTCGCAGATGTATTTCAGGGCTGCCAAAGCATCTCAACATCTCGGTAAATTTGCTCAGGCAGAACGCTATTATAGCCAGTCTCTTCGATACGGAGGAGGTACGGATGTGGCTCACGCCCTGGCCGATTTTTATATCCAGACCAGCAATTTCACGCAGGCCGCTCGTATTCTTCAATATCTGATGCGTTTCGAGGAAGATGTACAACCGTTGTACACCAACGTCGGCGTCGCATTGATGTACGGCGGAAAATATCTCGATGCCGAGGCCTACCTGTTGTTGGCTCAACAGATGGATCCCGATGATCCGATGCCCTATATCAACCTCGGAGTGCTCTATGATCGCCATATCCGTAATCCTCCGAAAGCGGTGAGGTTTTTTGAATGTTTTACGCAGATACAAGGTGAATCGGCCGACCGCCGCACGGTGGTTCGAAGGCTGCAGGAGATCGAAAATCAGGGAGCCGTAGATACTTCACGTGTGAACCTGAAGTGTGGAGAGGCGTACCGGGTTCAGGAAGCCGAGCGCCATGATCTCAAAAGAGTATTCGATCTCTATGAGGAGGGTGGTTTCGAAGAGGGAGAAAACGGGGGACCGGTAGTCATCGAGCGGATGGAGTCCCGAGCCAGGTCTTCGCTTGTGGAAGTGGAAGGCGAGGAGGACTCGGAGCCTTCGATTCAGCCAGCGGAGGAGGAAGAGGAGGAGGCGGTGGATTATCATCAGACACGCCGCGAGGCGGCGGACGCCTTTGACGATGGTCGCTTCGATCAAGCCGTCTCTCTTTTGACGCAAATTCCTCAGGAGGAGCGAGATCTGCAAGACCGTGCTTTTTTGGCCCAGGCTTATTATAATATTGGAAAATTCGAGGATGCTGCTTCCCAATGGGAGTTAGTGTTGGAAAGAAGACCAACGCCGGAGATCGCTGCTCGGTTGATCGCGATTTATGCCCGACTGGATGCGGGAGCTGAAAAACAACGGGTCTGTGAACGCTTTGCGGGATGGCCGGATTATGAAGAAGCTCTTCAGGCCTGTGAGAGATGACTGAAATGATACCTTGCGTACAACAGTCGAGACGGGGGCGAGAGTTTCGCCGGTGGAAGCGGCCGCCGCGTGGTGCGACGGCGATGGAATATATGGTCTTGATTCTTCTTGTTGCCATTAGCCTTATCGCGATCATCGAGCTCTTTGCCGGGGGCGTGCAAAATCAATTTCATGCGGTCGTAGATGTAATCAATGAGGAAATGGGGCGGGAGACCGAAGAGGGAAAGCAACGCCGGGAAGAGCGAAGGGCGGCGCAGCGAGAGGAGCGCCAGGCGTCCGCGGCGGCGTCCGGCCAGCAGCAGGAGCAGGGCGCTGCTGCTCCGGCGGGGACAATTCCCGATGCGGAACCCATCGAGGCGACTTCACCACCAGCGTCGGGCTCGGTCGGGGGAATCAACCCGGTGGTCTTTATCATCGGACTCGGTCTGCTTTTGCTTCTGGGCTATGTGGTGTTTGGGAAAAAGAAGGGCGGCTAGTGCAGCCCGAAGGTCTGCAGGAGTGGAAGGAACTCACTCCACGGCGGCCAGGACCCAGCGAAAGAGCACCAGTCCCAGAAGGGCGTAGGCGATATCCATAGCGATCATCGCCTGGATCCAGGGTCCCACCGTGCTCCAGCCAGCTCCGTCGAGGAGGGAAGAGGTAACGGTGACGGCGGCGATCAATAACGGAATCAGCAGGGGATAGAGCACGATGGGGAGTAAGACTTCCCGCAGTTCATTGCGAACGAGCATGGCCGAGACCAGGGTCCCCAGGGCGGCAAAGCCGACGGTGCCGGCAGCGAGAGTCAGGATATGAAGTCCCACCGCTCCGCTGATATCGACTGAAAAAGCCACCACCAGCAGGGGGAAAAGGGCCGCTTCGAAGAGGACCATAAAGATCAGATTGACGATGAATTTGGCCAGATAGAGGCTGAATTGACTGCCCGGGATCAGGGCCAGGGCCCTCAGGCAGTCCCCGTGGCGTTCGTGCTGAAAGGTTCGAGAGATGGCCAGAGTGCCGGTGAAAATGATCGCGATCCATAAAATACCGGGGAAGACCAGGGACACCGATTCATCATGGCGATAAAAGCCAAAGGTAAAGATCACCATCAAGAGAACCGCAAAGGCCATCGTGGTGGTCAAAATCTCACGAGAACGCCATTCCCTGCGCAGATCTTTTGCGATGATGGTCTTGATCTGGCGGAAGAATACTTCGTTCATAACTTCGGGACCGGTTGAGTACGCTCAGGCATGGGAGCGATAAGCCTGCATCAGATCGGGGATATCGTCGAGGGACCTCTCCAGGGCGATCTTACCGCGGCGCAGGATCACAATCCGGTCGGCCAGATCATCGATGAGGTCGAAATTATGGGTGACGAGAATGATGATTCGTTGACGTTGGCGCAGATCATCGAGGAGCTCTCGCAAGAGCTGACTTGCCTGCTGGTCGAGGCCGGTTGCCGGCTCATCGAGGAGGAGAAGTTGAGGATTGGAGATGAGTGCCCGGGCCAGGGTAAGGCGCTGTTTCATGCCCCGTGAGTAGGTGCGAACCGGACGGTCGACGCTGTTGTCGGCCAGGCCAACCCGCTCAAGCCACGCAGAGGCACGCGAGGGGACATCGTCGAGGCCATACATGGTAGCAAAGAAGTGAAGGTTTTCTCGGCCTGTGAGCTCTTCGTAGAGCTGTGTCTGATGGCTGACCCATCCGATTCGGTGTCGTCCCCGCCGGGCAAAGCTGCGAGCGGAGTGTTCGCCGTAGCGAATCTCACCGGCGGTCGGTTGGTCGACGGTGGCCAGGAGGTTGAGAAGAGTGGACTTTCCGGCGCCGTTATTTCCCACAATGGCGGTGATGGTTCCCGATGAAAGGGTCAGGTTCACTCGATGCAGAGCAAAGGAGCGTCCAAAGGCCCGAGAGACTCCCTGAAGAGAGACAGATGGAGGGAAGCGCTCCGTCATGAGGTGCTCCTGGCAGGTCGCAATTACGGGGCGTCAGGAGATCTCGTCATCGGCCTCGAGGTCGCGAATCTTTCGAAGAATCAGAGCCAGGCGTTCTCGAAGCAAAGTCTCTTCCTCTTCGAGGTCGAAGAGAACCTCTTCATCGTAGGACTCCACGATGGCGACGCGAAGCTCTGCCAATTCGTCGAGTACTGCGGAGCGCTTCTTTCGAAGGGCATCCAAAAGTTGGTTTCGGCTGCGATCATCGTGGAGGTTTTTATACTCGCGACGGCCGTAGGCGAGAACGAAGATCGCTCCCAAAATCCCGCCAATGACGGCGATCCAGCCTCCGATGGGGCGACGAAATGGAAGGCCATCTACTCGGAATGTGTAGCTATCTCCCGCTTCAAAGTCTTTTCCCGTGGCGACGAGAAATTCCATATCGGAGCGCAGGCCCAGAGCTCCGGCATCTGCCCCCACCTCAAACCCCGGGGCAAGGAGTGCGAGTTCGTTGAGACGTGGAATTTTTTCATATTGAGTCTGGATGGGGGCGACGATCTGAATCTCGTCGACGGGAAATTCCATCAGTTGTTCATAGGTCAACTCGGAGCCCCGAACGGACTTCGAGAAGCGAATCTGAACTTGAACCGGGCGGTTGGGTTGAAGAACGCTATTCCAGAAGATCACGTTATTGATGACCTCGTGGTCGCCGGGGCCCGAGAAGTGGATGCCCTCGGCCTGACGGGGAAGGCGAATCGGGAGCCCACGTTGGAGCGCGGGATCAGGAGAGAGGCCGATATCGACGGCGTGATCACCGTGGAGTTCGAACGTCCAGAACTGACTGATGATAAGATATTCTTCCCAGGGCTCCACGACGATACGCTTCTGGGTAACTCGCAGACCGGAAAGATCGTGACCTCGGTCATAAACATTGAGATTCAGTTCGATCTGATCAGCGGGAGCGCTCTGGGAGGATTCAAAGGAGATGCCCTCAAAGCTGGAGGCAGCCTGAAGTCGCAGGCCACGTTGGGCGATATCTTCGGGAATCGATGAGAATTCGGCGACGCCGTTGGAATCAGTGGTGCTGGTCCATGTGGCGACGGGCTGGGCGCCGCCGGCCTGGAACGGACCCTGGGGACGAAGGGCATGCAAAAATACGGGAAGATCAGAGAGATCGGCATCGTCATTGGTGGCGTGACGAAGGTTAACGGTGACGCTCCAATCACCGGAGAGCTCCTCGGGAGGCTGAGCCTGGGGCTGGCCTGTGGGGAGGTCTTCGTCGGTCAGGTGAACGTCTGGACCGGCGGTGGGAGGGGGCGCTGCGGCTTCGCCGGGCAGCGTCTGCTCGGAGGGCACGTAGTTCTCCTGGTCGGTTCCCAGTGTCTGAGCCGTTGCGCCGATGGCGAAGGTGGAAGTCGACAAGAGAGCGACTACAAAAAGTGGTGTCGTCAGACGTGAGACGATCATCCGGTGATCTCCGAGGGACTAGAAGTGTTGGTGAGGGGGTCGAAATCGGAAAGGGGTGGCCTTTCGTCGGGAAGGTCTTGATCTTCTGCAGAAGCAACCGGGGTCCCACATTTGCCGCAGAAGAGATCATCGTCTTCCAGCGGCGTCGCGCAATTTGCACAGACCAGGGCATCATCGGTGCCGTCGTGATCATCGGCAGACTCGCCGAGTTCCGGGGAGGGGCTTTCTTCGGAGACGAAGAGATTTGAGGCGACCCGCTCGTCGATGGCGCGATCAATATCATTTTGCCAGTCACGGCCGCCGTGGATGGCGTCGAGGCGTCGCATGATCGCGACGGCCTGGCGCTCGCAGGAGCGCTTAAATCGTTGGTAGTCTTTCTCAGAGATCTTGTCGGTCTCCCAGTCATATTCCAGATCGCGCAAGGTTTGAACCAGCGCTACCTTTCGATTGACCAGAATCTCGATCTGACGCAACTCCTCGTCGAGTAACTCGAAGCTGAGTTGTTCTTCTCGAGATACGGAGAAGGGCAAAAGGATCTGTACAAGCATTGCCAGCGTAAAGGCGATGGAGACCACAAGAAGTACGACCGTCATCAGACCCCCTCGTCGTCGATGGCGTAGTGTTCACCGATCTCAAGAGAAGTGGGCAACGGTGGTGGGAGGGCCTCCGATTCAGCCTGAGAGATCAGACTATATCTGGCAGCAGAGCCCCAGTCGGTGTGGGATTCAGCGGTCCAGATCACGATCGGAGAGAAGGTCAGGGCGGTGAGCATGCCAAAGACGGCCGCTCTTCCCAGCCCACTGCTTCCGGGGCGCAGCGAGTCGATCGATTCACGGGTAGGCCACAGACAAATCAGGGTTCCCAGAATCAAGATGACTCCGCCAAACCAGAAGAACCAGGTAAAGGGTCCCACAAAGACTTTGAAGGCCGCGGTCTCGCCACTGGGGTCGAAGTTGACCAGGGCCACGTAGAGGTCTTCCATCGGGGTGGAGCGGATGTCGATCTCACTGATCGGCATCTCCTGAGTGGTGTGATAGACGGCCCGGCCGGGATTCATATTGAAGAGGTGGCGGCCGTTGCGCTCCACGGGCATGGTCGCCGTGTACATGATGCGCTCTCGATAATGCTGATCATGGAGCCCGTTATAGGTCAGCGTATAATCACCGATGGTGACCGACTCGCCGAGCTTCAGAGAGATGTCTTTTTCGATTTTCATGGCATTTCCGGCGAAAGCCAGAAAGGCGAAGACAATTCCCAGGTGAACGATATAGCCGCCGTAGCGCCGCTTCTGCTTCAGACAGAGGCGCACGAAGCTCTCGGTCCAGGATTCATCATGGGCCCGACGTCGAGCGCTCATACCGCGGTAGAATTCCTGAACGATCGTGGCGCCGACGAAATAGCATAATAAGATCGCGGTGATCGCATAGAGGGCCTGAACTTCGTCGGGGATGACGCCAAGGTGCTGGCCTCGGCCGAACCAATAAGCAACCAGGCTCAAGGGGGTCAGGACGATCGAGGCGGCGATGGGGATGACGAAATTGCGCTGGAAATTCTTCCAATTCGCCTTTCGCCAGGCGATGATCGTGCCCACGCCCATCATCAAGAGCAGCAAAAGCCCCATGGGGATCATCCACCGGTTAAACCACTGGGGTCCCATCGCGATTTCGGAGCCCGTCAGGGCTTCTCGAATGCGGGGCCAGAGGGTGCCAAAGAGCACCACCGCGGTCATGCTCAAGAACATCCAATTATTAAAAATAAAGGCTGCTTCTCGACTGACGGGGCTGTCCAGACGTTGGTCGGCTTTGAGGTCTTTCCACCGCCAGATAAAGAGGGCGATGCTGGAGACGGCAAAGGTGATGAGCAGGGTCAAGAAGTAGGGTCCGATCTCGCTCTGAGCAAAAGAATGAACCGACTCGATGAGCCCGCTTCGGGTGATATAGGTCCCGAAGAGGGTGAGCAGGAAGGTGGCGATCATCAATCCCACGTTCCAGCGCTTGAGCATGCCGCGGCGCTCCTGAATCAACAGGGAGTGAATCAAGGCGGTGGCGGTAAGCCAGGGGAGGAAGGAGGCGTTTTCTACGGGGTCCCAGGCCCAATAACCACCCCATCCGAGTTCTTCATAGGCCCACATCCCGCCGAGGATATTTCCGACGGTCAAGAAGAGCCAGGGGATCAAAATCCAGGTTCGAGCTGCTTTGACCCAGGTATTGCTCAGGTTGCCGGAGAGAAGGGCGGCGATGGCGAAGGCGAAGGGGATGGTCATCGACGCCATTCCCGTCAGCAGCGCCGGTGGGTGAAGGATCATCTTCGGGGTCTGCAACAGGGGGTTGAGTCCCTGACCGACGGTGGGATCGTCGATGAGTTGATAGCCCTCAAAGGGATTGGACCCGAACACCAAAATGAGCAACAGGGCGGCGGTCACGGTCATACACACCGACATCACCCAGGGCATAAAGTCCTGGTAGCTGCGGCGATTTACGTAGACACAGATCGCGGTAAAGAGGACGACCTTCCAGATCCAGAACAAAAGGCTTCCGGCCTGGCCGCCCCAGAAGGCGCCGAGGAGGTAGAAGGTCGGCATGGTGTGGTCGGAGAAGCCGGCCACGTATTTAATGCTGAAATCGTGGGTCAAGAAGGCGTGAACCAGCACCACCGATGCTACGGTGATGGAGCCGAAGACCGTATAGGTGGCAAAGCGCGCGGCGTGTAAAAAGCGACGCGATTGGGTGATGGCTGCGACAGCACCGAGGGCGATGCCCACGATTGCAACATAGAGGGCGATATAGATGGCTAAAGAGCCGAGCCAACTCATAAAAAAATCCGGTGTTTAGCGTGAAGCCTGAGGTTCGGAGACGTCCGTATCGGACGCTTCGGGGGGAGCGCCTTCATAGCGACTGGGGCACTTAACGAGGACTTCATCGGCGTGCAAGACGAAGTCTTCATCGAGGCGGCCCTGGGCGACGATTTCAGATTCTTCCTGAAAGGTGTCGGGCAGGGCGCGGTGATAGACCACGGTCATAGAAACTCCTTGCTCCGAAATGCGAAAACGGTTGTTGATATTCCCGTCGCTTCCGGCGTAGGAGCCCGGTTCCACAGTTCCCCGTACGCGAATGGTCTCTCCGATGAGGTCATCGCCTCGCTCTACGGCAACATCGACATCGAAGAAATAGGTCTCGGCGTTGAGCCCGTCGAAGACGAGAAACCCGATGGCAACTACGGCTACAAGTGCGCCGATGATCAGCCCCCAACTGGGGCCGTCGTGGTCTTCGCTGGGGAGACCATAATCGAGGTCGTCAGCGAATAGATCATCGTCATCGAGGTGCGAGGACTCCGACAGTGAGCCATCCCAGCCGGGATCGTCTTTGGCAGATGAGTTTTGGTTCATGTGATTTCCAGTACAAGCAGGGCCGAGGTTCTACCATCCAGATTCAAGGGGTAGCGCATCGGGAAGGTCGGGGCAAGGACTCGGGATGCGGTGAATTGCCACAGCCCATGCCTCGCTGTTGTTTTGTGATGGCCCACGAGGTCAGTCGAAGAAACTTCGAATCCGGGACTCAGACTCTGGTTCCGGTTCTGGCTCCGGTGCCGGCTGTGCACGGGGCCGGGGGGCGCGTCGAACTCGGGTTCGAGGAGGAGGCGCCTGTTCGGCAGCTCGTCGAGCCGCGGGGTCGGTAAACTCTTGTTCGATCGCAAAGATCGTCGCGTCGTGGCTCAATTCCATGATGAAGGAGGGGTTTCGGGGTTCCATCATTACGGAGTCCTCATCGTCTGCGTCGTAGCGAGGAGTGCGAATGGTGATCTGTGGAGTACTGGTGGGAACCTCTTCAAAGGTGAAGTGTGCTGCTCCTCTGTAGTCGGTACGGGCGACTTCTTTGCCGTCGAGAAGGATAGGGCGATCGGAGCAATATTTATCATCGAGATGCTCGTCGCAGGAGAGTTCGACCCAGGAGACGAAAGTGGTACGGATGGAATGAAGCTCGGCGCGCAGGGAAACCGGGATGCCTCGCAGTTCGCCGTTAAGGGACTCCGATACCCGGAGGGTGGTACGGTTGGTGCCGTCGTTGGCGAGGCGGTAACCGTCGATCTCTTTGACCGCCAGCTCGACTTCCCGAGTGGGCTGGTCCACCAGTGCACCCTCGAATTTGCCATCGGCGCCGGTAAATCCGACGACGTTTCCGTCGAGCACGACGGGGACTCCGGGAATCGGGTTTTCCGAGGCGTCAAAAGCGACTACCTCGATGCCAAATTCAAATTGGGAAGGAGCCGGAGGCGGTGTGTCATCTTCACCACAACTTAGACTGAGGCCGGCAACTGCAAGCGTTGTGGCCACGAGAATTCTACCAAAAATGGATGTCGAAGAAGGTGAGAACATGGTTCGGCTCCGGTAAACAGTATTATTGACGGTAGTCCATCAACTTAGTCATCGTCTTCGTCATCATCATCGCTTTGTTGTCGCTTCACAGTGACAACTCGCGCCGAGCTATGGGTGTTGATAAAGGCTTCAGAGTTGGCGCCGGGATCAAATCTGGCGAGCCTACGGTAGGTTCTTCGAGCCTGGCCGAGATTACCGCTGAGCAACATCTCTTGAACCTCATCTCGAAGCTCTTTTATTTCTTCGGACACCGTCTCTTTTTCGAGGAGGTCTCGCCAGGCTTTACTATCGGAGGGGTCGGGGTCGTCCTGAGCGCGGATTATCTGGGTGAGGACCTGAAGGCCTTGCATATAATGATGATGACGATCGCTGCGCGGGGCGTCGTCGCCCTTTTTGATATATTCGTTGGCCTGTTGACGCCATTCTTCGAGTTCGTCTCCTGAGGCCGAGCGCACTGCCGTGGTCGGGGGGTTCTGGGCAAAGCTATTTTTTATCGACAACCGTGGGTCGGTGGTGGTCTGTCCGGGCAAGTCCACTGCGGGAGCGGAAGGGGCATCTTGTTCGTCACCTCCGCCACCGGTGGCGGCCTGTTGCATCAACTGGTCGACATCGGTGGAGGGCTCCCCGTTGAGGGGTTGATCGGGCTGGGCGACCTGGGTGTGGGGATCGTCACCACCACTAAAGACAAGGGCCAAGACCAGCAACAGAAGAACGACCCCCCCGCCAGCTCCTGCGACGAGACGGATGTCGAGATCCAGTCCGCCCGTGAGGGTTCCGACGAAGTCCATCGTCGACTGAGGACGCTCGGCGGGGTTTGGCGCCATGGCGACGGCCAATTTATCGGCGAGCTTGGTATCCTCTAATTGGGCGAGCTTCTGAGGTTGGAAGGGAAGACCGGTGATGGCAGCGGCGCCGACGGCGGCGAGGCTGAAGACATCGGTGGCCGGGCTCAGTTGTCGCTGCTCCGGGGGAGCGTCCATCTCGGGAGGACCGAAGGCCCCCAGATTTCCGCGATCGGCGAGGCGCAACATATCAAAGGGTTCAATCTGGACCTGACCGGTGGAGGTGTCGATCCAGACCGAGTCGGTGGTAAGGTTGGCATAGGCCAACTGCTGGGAATGAATGGTCTCTAAAGCGGCGGCGATGGAACCCATCCATTCGATGACCTGACCGGCGATCTGGGGTCCATTGGTCTGCAAAACCTTGGTGAGAGATTGGCCGCGAGGAGCATCGAGTTCCACCCACATTCCGGAAGCACTGACGAACATTCCGTTCATCGGGACCAGGTTGGGGTGGCGCAAATCGTTGAGCTGGGCGACTCGTTGTCGAAGAGGGGTGCTCATCGATTGTGGATCGCCTTCCCAGACCCGTTTGAGGATGACGTCTTTTCCCAGGGGATTCTTCGCGCGAATCAGGGTTACTTCCCCGCGTTCGATATCGCCCGGGGTAAATTGATAGCCCCGTTTGAGATCGGCATCATTTTCGATGGAGTCGCCGGCAGCCATGGCGGCGGCGCCGGCCTGGAGAGCGTTGATGTCGACGAATTGGGTGCTCCCCTGGTAGCCGGCCTGTTGCTGCTCCGGGGTAAAGTGAGCCTCTTTTTGAGCGAAGTCGGCGATACTGATAAATTGGGTGCTCCCCTCGTATCCGGCTTCGTCTTCATTGGGAGCAAAACTCTGCTGTCCCGATCCGTGGTGCTGGGGAGGCCTGCCCTGGGGGCCGCTGACCGGCCCGGAGCCGAAGTTGCTGCCCGAAGAGACCGGCCCGGAGCCGAAGTTGCTGCCCGAAGAGACCGGCCCGGAGCCGAAGTTGCTGCCCGAAGAGACCGGCCCGGAGCCAAAATTACCCTGTGGTTGGCCTACGGGTGGGGGAGCGTTCTGTCCGTAGGACGGATCGCTATAGTCGGGGGCACTGCTGGTGATGCCGTCTCCGTCTTGATTTCCCATGGAGGGAGGGATTTCAAAGAGTTGAGTAGCTTCCGACGAATCCATGGTAGGAGGGGGAGCAAATTGAGGCTCCGGTCCTCCTTTCTGGAGTTCGTTGAGGTCGACCATCTGGGTCTTGTCGTCCTCTTGACCGTAGTTCTGCGACTGAGGGTGGCCAGAGTGGGGCCGGCCTTGTCGTTGCGGGTCGTTGTGTTGGTCGTCAGACATGGGCTCACAGGGGCAAAAAGAAACGACAAAAGAGCGCCAAAAAACAGGAAGGTCAGCCGTTATAATCCGGCGGTGGCTCGAACCATTTTTCGTCGATATGAAGTCCGCGCTCCCGGATGGCCGGCAGGAACGTGGGGAGGTTGCCTACAGCGATATGCTCTCCCATGATCTTACCGGTTTCTTTATTATTGCCGCGGTTGCGGAATTGAAAGAGCGGATAGATCTGGTACTCACCGTTTTCGCTGAGGTCGAGGACTTCACAGATATGAGTGATCTTACGACTACCGTCGTTGAAGCGACTGGTCTGGATAACGACCTGGATGGCCGAGGCTACCTGAGAGCGAAGGGCTCTAAGAGGCATCTCGATATCACTCATCATCGACATGGTCTCTAAGCGACGAAGAGTATCATCGGGATAGGTGGCGTGACAGGTGGACATGGTACCACCGTGGCCGGAGGTCATGGCCTGAAGCAAGGTCAGGGCCTCGCCGCCACGGATCTCCCCGATGACGATTCGGTCCGGCCTAAGACGCATGGCGGAGTGAAAGAGGTCTCGGATGCCGACCTCCCCGCGCCCCTTGGCGTCGGGCCCTCGGGTTTCCAGCATCAGCGTATGAGGCTGCTGAAGTTGGAGTTCCGAGGAGTCCTCGATTACGACGATGCGATCATCTTCACTGATCTGGAGAGAGACGCAGTTGAGCAGGGAGGTCTTACCACTACCGGTACCTCCGGCGACGATGATGTTGCGCTCCATCTGCACACAGATCTTGATGAACTCGGCGGCGGTCTGATTGATGGAACCGTAGTCCATCAACTTCTCAAGGGTGAGGTCAAATTCACCGAATCGCCGGATGGCTACAGAGACACCGTTTCGGGCGCAGGGCGGCAAGACCACGTGGACCCGGCTACCGTCGGGGAGGCGGGCGTCCATTCGGGGATTGAGCTCGTTGAGGGTCTTGCCGACGAATTGGGCGATGTTTTTAACACCGCCCATCAGGTCGTCGGCGTTGGCGAATTTAGCGTCCGTTTTTTTCAATTTTCCGGAAACTTCAATCCAGATGTCGTCGGGGCCATTGATCATGATCTCGCTGACGGAATCATCATCCATATACGGAGAGATGCATTCGAAATAGCGCCGAATCGATTGTTCAAAAATCTTGTTTGGGATCATGATTCGTAAGACCAGAACAAAAAGGGGAAGCAACTGACTTCCAAACGCTGCGACATTCCAGTCGGGGTTTGGAGCCTTCAGGGAATCTTGTCTCGGGAAATTCAGAACTCAGCAGGGCGCCAATCGTTGTATCCTGCGACCTGCTGACGAGTCTAATCTACCCTTTCATACTATACACAAGATAGGAAATAACAGTCAATCAAGCGGCGGGAGCGGAAAGCCGGGGTTGGTCTTGTCGGTGCTCCCTGCAGCGTGCTAGTAGTCGGCGACCCTTCACTGTGGCCGAGTACCAGCGCTGCCAGTCGGGAATGAAGAGGTAGCCGTCGGGGTTGCCCGTGGCATGCGGAGGGCCCGTGTAATAGAAGGGTTCTTCGGTGTGGCGAGATGGTTGTTGTCCCGGCGAAGAGGCGCTGATCGTGAGGAAGACCGGATGATACGGTTCATCGATGAGAAAGTATTTCCCCTGGTTGCGGTGGCCGCGATCGGAAGCACTTTGATAGCAATGGGGATGGTGTTTTTTTACGCTCCCATTGAACAGACGATGGGGATCGTACAGAAGATATTTTATATCCACGTGCCTTCAGCGATGGCAGCCTATGCCGGGTTTACGGTGGCCGCGGTGTGCAGTCTTCTTTATCTGTTTAAGCCCCGCGAGCA
>SKNI01000159.1 GCA_007120615.1 Myxococcales bacterium
CAATACGGAATCGATGACGACCAGCGGGGTTATCTTCGCCATCCTGCGATCCGGGACGATAGAATTGTCTTGGTAAGCGACGACGACCTCTGGTCCGTAGAGAAATCAGGCGGCGTAGCCCGGCGTCTGACGAACTCCGACGGGCATATCTCTTCTCCGAGATTCTCTCCCGACGGGGAGAAGCTGGCCTTTACAAGCACCGAAACGGGTGCTCCCGAGATATTCGTGATGCCTCCCGGCGGCGGACCGGCGAAGCAACTCACCTTTAGTGGCGCGAAGAGTTGCGAAGTCGTCGCCTGGAGCTCGGATGGAGACGAGGTGATTTTTCGCTCGGTTCTGCAGGAGCCCTTTGCTCGGCGCTGCGCGCTGTATACCGTCCCAGCCGATGGTGGTGCCCTTAAGCGACACCCCGTTGGCCCCGGCCACCACATCACATTTGAGCCCTCCGGCCCCGGCCGGATCATCGCTCGCCACACCGACGACCTCGCCAGGTGGAAACGCTACCGCGGCGGAATGGCCGGCGTCCTCTGGCTCGACGCCGACGGCCACTCCAGCTGGCGACGACTCCTTCCAAAGCTCACCGCGGGCCTGTGCCGCCCGATGTGGATCGATGACCGAATTTACTTCGTAAGCGACAAAGATGGCTGCGCAAATATCTACTCCTGTGACCTCCAGGGAGAAGATCTGACGCGGCACACCCACCACGAAGATTATTACGCTCGCTTTGCCGCAAACCACAACTCGACCATTGTCTATACCTGCGGGGCGGCGCTCTTCTTTCTCGATGTCGACTCCGGTCAAGCCCGGGAGATTTCGGTTGAATTTCCCTCTCCCCGGGAGAAACGAAAGAAGAGATTTGTCGACACCGCGGCCTTTTTGGACTCCTTCTCCCTGCACCCCGAAGGTCATTCATTGACGCTGGCCACCCGGGGGAAGTTCGTCACCTTCGGCAACTGGGAAGGCGCCGTTCGACAGCTCGGAGAGCCACAGGGTGTGCGCTACAGACTGCCGCGCTACCTCAACGACGGAGAGCGCATCGTGGTGGTCTGCGACCAGGGCGGTGAAGAGTCCCTCGAGATCCATCAGGCCCTGGGCGACGGCCCCGATCACAGAAGCTGCCTGAGAAAAATCGACACCGGCACAGTCGATCCGGGCCATCTTCGAGACCTCGTCGTCTCCTCGGTGGACGACGCCATCGTATTCTCCAACCATCGCCGCGAGATCGGATACCTCGATCTGACCACCGGCGAATGCACCATCCTCGATCGCAGTGAGTATAACGATATTGATGGCATCTCCCTGTCGCCAGACGGCCAGTGGGTGGCCTACGAATTTTTTACGGGGAATTGGGTCTCCACAAGCTCCATCCGAATCGCCAGCCTGAACACCGGCGAAGTCAGAGACGTCACCTCCGGCAGATTTCGCGACGTACAGCCGGTCTTCGATCCAGCGGGTCGCTATCTCTATTTTCTCTCTCATCGAGACTTCACCCCGGTCTACGATCAATTTCTATTCGACCTCGGATTCCCCCAGGGAATGAAACCCTGCGTGGTCACCCTTCGAAACGATCTGGACTCACCATTTCTGGAGAAACCGCGACCGCTTAAGGACAAGGGAAAGGTCTCAGCGTCCGACTCCGACAATACCTCAGATAACGACGATAAAGTGCCCTTTTCGATCGACTTTGAAGGCATCGAGCGGCGCATCGAGACCTTCCCCGTCGAGCGCGGACGATACGGCCACCTCAGGGCTACCGGAGACCGTATTTTCTGGCTAAAATCCCCGGTAGAGAGCGAAGCTATGAGCTTTTACTCCCCGAAAGATACGGCGCTCCTCGAGGCTTTTGACCTGACCGAGCGGGAATGCAAGACCTTCGCCAAGAATGTGGGCTCATTTTTTGTCGAAGAGAGCGCCGAGACCATCGCGCTGATGGGAAATTCAACCCTTCGAGTCGTCGACACTTCCCTCGACAAAGTCAGGGAGGATAAGACTGCCCCGGGAAGAGAGTCGGGCGTGGTCGACCTGAAACGAGTGCGGATGCGCATAGACCCCAGAGCGGAGTGGTGTCAGATGCTTCGCGAAGCCTGGCGGCTGATGCGGGAGCGTTTCTGGCGCGAGGATATGGGAGGGGTGGACTGGGACGCCGCCTGGGATCGACACAAAAAACTCTTACCACGGGTCTCTACGCGCTCCGAGTTCTCCGATCTCATGTGGATGATGCAGGGAGAGTTGGGGACGAGCCACGCCTATGAGATGGGCGGTGATTATACCTCCACGCCTCAATACCAGCCCGGGTTTGTGGGCGCCGAATTTCAGTGGGACGACTTTGGAGGGTACCGAATCACGCGCATTCTCACCGGAGACCCCTGGGATCAGAAGCGCTCCTCTCCTCTGATCCGTTCGGGGATCAACGTCTCCCGGGGAGACCTCCTTCTGGCCATCAACGGCCAGCGACTCACTCCCACCCGATCCGTTCACGAGCTTCTGGCCAACCGCGCCGATCAAGAGGTCGAGCTATTGGTCGCCGACGGCGATGACCGAACTTCTACGCGCCGGGTCACGGTGCGCACCCTGAAAGACGAACAGCCGCTCTATTATCGGGACTGGGTAGAGACGAATCGAGAGGCCGTCCATCAGGCTACCGGTGGAAAGATAGGCTATGTGCACATTCCCGATATGAGCGCCGGCGGTTTCGGAGAGTTTCACAGACAATATTTCTCGGAGAATCGACGCGACGGACTCATCGTCGACGTCCGGGCCAACGGCGGCGGTCACGTCAGCCAACTCCTTCTGGAGCGCCTCTCTCGAAAGCCCCTGGGATACGGCGTCCCCCGGGGGGCCCGGGCCACTGGATATCCTTACGACCACGTCAACGGCCCCATCGTCAGCGTCACCGACGAATACGCCGGAAGTGACGGCGATATCTTCACCCACTGTTTTCGCCTCATGGAATTGGGCCCGGTGGTGGGAAAGAGGACCTGGGGAGGGGGCGTAGGAATCCGAAATCTTCACGCCCTGGTCGATGGCAGTATCACGACCCAGCCGGAGGTCGCGTTCTGGTTCAAAGACGCCGGTTTTACGGTCGAAAATCACGGCGCCGAGCCCGATATCGAGGTCGAATTCCCCCCGGAATCCAAAACCGGCAAGGACGACCCTCAGCTCAAGGTCGCCATCGCGACCGCTCTGGAACTTCTGGAGACCACCGATCGTCTGGAGCCGCCCGCCCGTTGACCTCTCCCCGAAAAAAGGGAACTCCGGCGTAAGGCAGCAATTCGTGGCGGTCCACCGCTTTTAGGGGTGGTCGATATGGCGTGATGATGACGAAGAAGTCGTGCGTTGAAGGCGTTTTTGTGCAAGGACTGTGCAACGCAAGCCGCGACAGCGATCGTTTCAGGGAAATTATAATCATGAACTTCGACGAAAAACCCGACGCCCGCACCTACGTGTGGGAGAAACTTCAGGAGACCGGCGCAGCCAGGTTTCCGTTCCCTCCGACCGGGCGCATTCCGAACTTCGCCGGAGCAAAAGAAGCTGCCCTCCGTCTCCTGGAGCACCCACTCTTTCAAGAGGCGAAGGTGGTCAAGATCAATCCGGACTCCCCGCAACGCCCCCTTCGCGAAGAGGCCCTGCGTCAGGGGAAAGTCGTTATCGTCCCCACGCCCCGGCTGCGGGCAGGGTTTTTGAGATTTGATCCCGCTCGTATCGCCGAAGAGGACTACCGAGACGCCTCAATGATGAGCCGCTGGGAACCCTTCGCCGAGACCATCCCCCTCGATGACTTTCCGATAGTCGACCTCATCGTCACCGGCTGCGTCGCGGTCACCCGCCGGGGGAAGCGGGCCGGCAAGGGCCACGGCTACAGCGACCTGGAGTACGCTATTCTTCAGGAGCTGGGTCAGCCCCCGGTGCCCGTGATCACCACCGTTCACGACGACCAGATCGTCGAAGATTTTCCCGTCGAAGATCACGACATCCACCTCTCGGTGGTCGCCACGCCCACAGAGATCTGGCAAATTGAGGGCCTGAAGAACGACGGCCCCTCCAAAATCTTCTGGGAGCTTCTCACCGATGAAGATCTGGAGAAGATGCCCGTCCTCAAGCAACTCAAAGAACTGTAGATTTTAGAACACCACTCTTCGAGCTCCCTATGATTCCCTGGTTATTGATCGACAAGACTACTCTGGTTGGCGGCGAAGAGATGAGCCTTCACCGACGAGACGATGAATTTGTGATTCGCGTCGGCCGCCAGGAGTTGATGAACAGCCGTATGCACGGCTCCGAGGATGCGCTTGGCGAGCTGGCAAGTCAGGCCATCAGCGACCGAGCCAAGCCGCGGATGTTAATCGGAGGACTGGGAATGGGCTTTACCCTGGCCGCCGCCCTGAAAGCGCTGCCCACGGATGCCGAGGTCATCGTCTCGGAGCTCGTCCCCGCCGTCGTAGAATGGAATCGCGGCCCACTCTCCAGCTTCTCCGCCGGCGGACTCGACGACCCCCGCGTCGAACTTTATCTTGGCGACGTCGCCGCCCTGATCGGTGAAGCCAGCGGCGACTTCGACGCCATCGTGCTCGACGTCGACAATGGCCCCGAAGGTCTTACGCAGGACACCAACGATACTCTCTACACACCGGCAGGCCTGCAGGCCGCCCACAGGGCACTCAGGCCGGGTGGAGTCCTGGCCATCTGGTCGGTCTCTCAGGACGCCGCCTTTAGTCGGCGGGTAAAAAAGGCCGGGTTCTCGGTCACCGAAGTTCCCGTCCATGCCCACGGCTCTCGGGGCCGGCGTCACTTCATCTGGTTGGCCCAAAAGAAGTAGCCGCAAAAGACCTGGTACACGACCACCGTTGATTCGGCCTGAAGCGCTTACGTGGTACTACTGAAAAGCAAGTATATCCCATTTACGGAGTAGCCTTTATGATCTGTCGAAGAATTACCATCCCAGTCGTATTCGCCGTCGCACTCATGACATTCGCATGCAGCGATCCCGATGATGATACCCAGATCGAAGACGCCGGCGTACTCGATACGGGCGGGGCCGATGATGCCGGCTCAGACGCTGAAGAGCAGCCCGATGCCGACGGTGAGCCCGATGTCGGTGAGGAGGAGGATGCCGTAGAGGATGCGACCGAAGACGTGGACGATGAAGAGGACGTCGAAGAAGAATTATGCGGCAACGGAGTCATCGATCCCGGTGAGACCTGTGACGGCAACTGCCCCACCTCCTGTGATGATGGCAATGGCTGTACCGAGGGAACCCTTCTGGGCGATC
>SKNI01000305.1 GCA_007120615.1 Myxococcales bacterium
CACCGGTAGTCACCTCGCCGGCGCTACAGCCCGACCCGACGACACCGGCAAAAGCCAGCGCCAGCACCAGGACGATACGGCTCCGCACGATGCCGGACCATCGAATAATTTCCACCTGTCGCTCATTCATCTCTACTCCCAAAATTCGGTCTACCAATCACCCTTCTATCCCGTGCATCAGGGAAGACTATTGCAAATTAAACCACTTTCCAACGAAGATGCCGATAATTTCAGGTCGTTTGATTTCAAGAAACCGCTATGACTTTATCAAAGCCACAACACCTCTTCTCGACACTCCTGATCGCCTGCGCCGCGCTTTTTATCGGCGAAGCGCTCTATCTGGTGTTCGCCGAATCTCAGGTCCGGCTGTGGATGGTCTTCGTCCATCTGGGCGTGGGAGCACCGCTGGCAGTGGTGGGAGCCCTGCTCGCGACGCTGGCGATCACTCACTGGCGAGGGCATCTGGGAGACTCCTGGCCTTCGGAGCGAGTGACGGCCTGGATGCTGACCGCCGCGATCTCGGGTGCCGGGTGGGTGGGAGCGTCGACCCTCTTTACGATGAGCCTGAGCGGTCGCATCGCCACCGAGTGGATGGCCGCCCTTGCCACCGCTCTCGGCGCGGCGATCTCGCTGGTTATATTCGTCGCCGCATCCGGTGTAATCGCGACCTATGTGGAGCGCCTCTTAGGAATCTGTGCGACCCGACCGATCCTGGCCCAACTCGCCCGACCTCGGACCTGGCTTATGGCCGCCGGTCTTGGATTCGTCGCGGCCATCGCCCTTGGCTTTATGGTCGCCGCTGACACGTTGAGCGTCTTGCCCTGGGCCTATGTGGTGGGACCGGTCGTCGCAGTGATCGCCGGAGTGGCCGCTCATTTCCTCCTCGGCCGAAGCTCTCTCGATGCAGCGCCCCTTCGTCGATACCTGGTGGCGGGACTCATCGCCCTGGGCCTCTTCTCATTCTTTTTGCCCGGCCCCCTCGACGGCGCTCGGCAGTCCTTCGTCGACCGCCCCGCTCTGGCGAGCCTGTGGAAGTCCACCCTCCACCCCTACCTCGACTTTGACGGCGACGGGTCGCTCTTTTTCTACGGCGGCGGAGATTGCGCGCCCTTCGACCCCGACCGGGGACCCAATCAGCGAGAGATCCCCAATGACGGCATCGACCAGAATTGCTCGGGCTTCGATCTGGTGGTCGACCTGGATGAATTCCACAGCGGTCCCAAGCACGTCGAGCGCCCCGATGGAATCGCCGACAAGCCCCACGTGATCTTGATCACCACCGACGCCCTCTCCTTTCCCCACACTACGGTCGGCGGCTACGAGCGCGACGTGACCCCGAATCTTGCCCAGTGGGCCGACCGAGCCACCGTCTTCGAGACCGCCTTCTCCAACTCCACCTCCACCCGCCTCGCCATGCCCGGACTTCTGGCCAGCAAGATGAACAGCCAGATGCATCTGAAAGACGGCCGGGTTCACCCCTACGACTATCACGACGACGAGGAGACCCTGGCGGTATTTTTGTCCCGCAAGGGCTACCGCACGGTTCATATCCCGGGCACCAGCTATTTTGCCGATCGCTGGGACGGCTACTGGAACGGCTTCGACGAGGTCGATACCGAAACCTTCCGAAACGCCGCCGATGAGCACCACACTTCACCGGAGTTGACCGACGCCGCCATCGAGGTCATCGAAAATCACGACGACGGCCCCCTGCACCTCTGGATCCATTATTACGACCACCACGGCCCCTATATCATCCCCGAAGGCGGCAAAATCTTTGGCGACGGAGAGTCCAATAACGACCGCTTCGACAGCGAGCTTCACTTCGCCGACCAGAGCTGGAAGCGCCTGCTCGCCACCATCGAAGACACCTGGGAGCCCGACGAATATATTATCGTCTTCACCTCCGACCACGGCGAAGCCTTCGACGACAATCATCCTCGCCAGCACCACGACTTTTCGGTCTATACCCGCCCTCTCCACATACCGCTGATCATCCAGGCTCCCTGGGGCCGAGGCCAGCGAATCGAAGGCCTCACGGGCCACATCGACGTGGTCCCAACCATTACCAACCTCATCGGCACCGAACCGAGAGAAGACTGGCTCGGCGAGTCCCTGGTACCCGCGCTGGTCGACGGCACAAGCCCCGAGAAGTCGGTGATCTACTCCCTCTTCTACATCCCGGAGGCCGCCAAACGGGGCGAACACCGCTTCCAGATGATCGGCGTGCGCACCGACGAGTGGTATTATTTCGAAAATCGTCGCCGCGGCGAACGCCGTCTGGTCCGCTGGCGAGAGGACGAACTGGACCGCGACAACTTCGACCGCCGAGAGCCCGAGATCTTTGAAACGTATCGGTACGTGGCTCAGATGAAATTACAGTGGCTTCGGGAGAGGGAGATCGGGTTGACCCATACGGTGGACGACCTGGGAAGTGAATACTGAGGTGAGTAGAAGGTCAAGGGCCAGGGCAAGGGAAATCGCCAAGGGGCCAAGGGGCCAAGGACGCAGAGGAAGGGCAAGGGGGTTGGGGGTGGACGGATGACTGCCGCGCTTTGGGATGGTAGCTTTGTTTCGGGATGACTGCCACGTTTCGGGATGACTGCCACGTTTCGGTACGACTGCCACGTTTCGGTAGGGCTGCTACGGTTCGGAGACAACTGCCACGTTTCTGTACGACTGCCACGTTTGAAATCTCATAGGAGATGAGCACCTCCTAACCAGAATGCGATCGTCCATGCAGCCACGGTCAGCGACCACAATCCTCGCGCCACCCAAAAGCCCGCCCCTTTCCTTGCCCTTCCTCCGCGCCCTTGGCCCCTTGGCCCCTTGGCCCCTTGGCGATTGCCCTTGCCCTTCTCCCCACCTCTCCCTTCCCCTCTCACTCCCTGACCTCCACACATATCGGACACTCCTCCACCACATGCCCTCGGGCCGGACAATATTCGCGCCCGTAGAAGATGATCTGCAGGTGGCGCTTATTCCAGGTCTCTTTTGGGAAGAGCTCTTTTAAGTCGGACTCCGTCTCCTTGACGTTCTTTCCGGAGCTCAGCCCCCAGCGCTCGGCGAGTCGGTGGATGTGGGTGTCGACGGGGAAGGCGGGGATGCCGAACCACTGGGAGACCACCACGGAGGCGGTCTTTTGGCCCACGCCGGGAAATTTCTTGAGCTCCTTGATGGTGCCCGGTACTTCCCCGCCGAAGTCATCGATGAGCATCTGGGAGAGCTTGTTGATATTCTTGGCCTTCGTCGGAGCCAGACCGCAGGAGCGGATGCACTCCAGGATCCTGTCCTCGCCGATCTCCACCATATCGTAGGGATTGTCGGCCAACTCGAAGAGCGACGGCGTCACCATATTGACCCGCTTATCGGTGCACTGCGCCGAGAGCAGTACTGCCACCAACAAAGTGAAGGCGTTGGTGTGGTCCAGGGGGACCGGGGTCTCCGGATAATATTCGTCGAGCATCTCACCGATTCGATTCGCCCTCTCTTTCACGCCTGACCTCAATTCCTTGAAAAAATCGTTCGCTCAGCGGACCGAGGGCCGCCGTGCCCGCTTCTACGCCTGCCGACGCGCGGTAAATACCAATCAAGGCGGGGATATAACACACAAAGGCCAGCGGTAGAAAGAGAGCACAATTGGTAAACGCCGCCAGCACAAATGCCGTGCCGATAAGGTAGATCAGACCGGCCGCCTTGCCGTGATGGAGGGAAAATTCGTTGTCCCGCATGACCAGAGGAGCGATAAAAACGGGGATGCCGAACATGATGCTGCAATAGCTGACGATTGCCATCGGCTTTCCCGAGTTCACGTCGCTCTTTGCAAACCGCCCTCGTCGCTCCGGCTCCTCCGGGCCATGGAGAACATCGTCGGCCATCTCGATGAGCTGTGCGTCCAGCGCATCACGAGGCTCGTCCAGGAGCTTTTCCAACTCCTGAAGCTCTTCAGCAGACTTTTCTTCGAGCTGAGAATCCACGACGGGCACCTTCCTAATCACCGTGAGGTCTACTCTCAATGTGACCACTAACGATGACCCCGTCCAGTAGCCCCGAAAAACGGAGCGCGGACGTCCCCGTCCGCATCAAAGAAAAAGCGCCCTTCTCTTTATGCAACCGGGGACGTCCGAGCTCCACAGATCCCGAGTTACAAATCCTTCCCTTGAGTTTACCCGCCGCGGTCAGATATTACCGTCGGTGAGAATAAATGGATGAACCCTCTTTTTTAATATTTACCGCGAAACGAGGTCTGTACCGATGGCAAAACGCACCGAATATGACTCCATGGGTCCCGTAGAAGTTCCGGCCGACGCCTACTGGGGCGCCCAGACGCAGCGCTCGATCGAAAACTTTAAGATCGGCGGACACCGCATGCCCCGACCAATGATCAAGGCCCTGGGACTGGTAAAATATGCCACCGCCGAGGCCAACGCCGCCCTGGGGCTTCTGGAGGGCGACAAGAAGGACGCCATCCAGCAGGCCGCTCAGGAGGTCATCGACGGAAAGCTCGACGACCACTTTCCCCTGGTCGTCTGGCAGACCGGAAGCGGCACCCAGACCAATATGAATACCAACGAGGTCATCGCCAACCGGGCCATCGAGATCCTGGGTGGGGAGAAAGGCTCCAAATCCCCGATTCACCCCAACGACGACGTCAATAAGAGTCAGTCCACCAATGACAGCTTCCCCACGGCCAGCGCCGTGGCTATCGTGGACCAGCTGGAGTCGGAGCTACTCCCGGCGCTTGCCAAGATGCGGGATGCTCTGAACCAAAAAGCGAGCGAGTTCGACGACATCGTAAAAGTGGGCCGAACCCACCTGATGGACGCCACTCCCCTTACCCTGGGGCAAGAATTTTCGGGCTACGCCGCGCAACTCGACTACGCCGAGCGGGCCATTCGCCAGTCCATCGAGCTGGTCTCGGAGCTGGCCATCGGTGGCACCGCCGTGGGCACCGGGCTCAATACGGTGGTCGGGTACCCCGAGAAAGTCTGCGACGCCCTCAACGAGAAGACGGGCTACGACTTTCTGGCGGCTTCCAATAAATTCGCCCTCCTCGCCGGCAAAGAGACCATCGTCGAGGCCCACGGAGCGCTCAAAACACTGGCCGTAGCTCTCAATAAGATCGCAAACGACATTCGGTGGATGGCCAGCGGCCCCCGCTGTGGAATCGGAGAGCTCATCATCCCCAGCAACGAGCCGGGCTCCTCGATCATGCCGGGCAAGGTCAACCCCACTCAGGCCGAGGCCATGACCATGGTC
>SKNI01000152.1 GCA_007120615.1 Myxococcales bacterium
CTCGGTGCGCAAACTGCGCGCACCGAGGCCGCAGGGAGGGTGAAGCCAACTCCCACGTCCAATACACCTAATCTCGATACCTGAATCATGTCGTATCCAAGTCCTCCAATTCATCAGATATATTCACCGGCCCCAGGATGGCTTGAAGGATGTCGACCGCTCCAAAAGACCACAAACCGGCCAATTTCGACCGGTCGACCGCTCAAAAAAGCCCTCAACCTGGCCTACTCCGACCGGTCGACCGCTCAAAACACCCCACAAACGGGCCAATTTCGACCGGTCGACCGCTCAAAAGAGACCGGAATGTGGCCAACTTCGACCGGTCGACCGCTCAAAGTAGACCGGCATGAGCATTATTTCGACCGGCGGAGTTATCGATCCACCCCGACCCCTGGTGCTCGGTCGACGGTCTCGTCGTCCTGACGCCACACCGCATCGTTTTCGATGCCGATGGAGTCGGCCACGGGATGCTCGTAGGTGTCGTCTTCGGCGCCGGTTTGCACGAAGAAGGCCGCAGTCCAGGCGTCGACGAGGGGGGAGTCGGCGGGGGAGTCGAAGGAGGTGAATCCGAAGCCGGCGCCTACGTGAAGGTGTTGATTGGGTCCGCCGTTGAAGAGGGCGAAGGCCATGGAGCCGTCGAAGGAGACGCCGCCGCCGGGGGCCATATAGATGATCTCGTTTTCGCCGTCGTCGAGGATAAAGGCGCCCCAGCCGAGCACTTGAGCCGAGCCCTGGCCGAGTTGGCGAGTGTCGGTGGTGGGGTTGAAGTAGTCGTCTCCGCCGGTGTCGAGGAGGAGGGCGGCGCCGGCGAATTGTCCGGTGCCCTGGGAGAAGCCGCGGGCCTCGTAGACGTCGTCTCCGTCGCCTGCCAGGAGGAGGCCGACGCCGAAATGCTCGGCGAATGCCTGGGCGTAGGCGCCGGCGGTGAAGGTGTTGGCCCCTTCGGAGTCGCGCAGGATTCCAAGGCCTCCGGCCAGGCCGGCGTCGTCGGCGGAGGCGCTCACCGAGGCGCCCTGGGCCAGGCTATAGTTTACGTTTCCTCGGTCCGTGGGCGGGAGATAGAGAAGGTCGTCGGCGTTGTCGATTCCGGTGACCGCCAGGTACGCGTCATCGCCAGAAGCGTCGTGGAGCACACCCACGCCGGAGGCGGTGGCAAATCCCTGGCCGGCGTGCCAGAGGCGGTAAGAATCGTTGCCGGCCGAGTTGTGAAGCAGGCCCACTCCCAGAAGGGCTGCGCCCTGGGCGAAGGCTTCGGCCTCAAAGCTGTCGTCGCCGCCGTCGTCGAAGATGGCGCCCACGCCGAGGATCGCGGCTCCCTGGCCGAGGCGAAGGGTCTCGTAGGTGTCGGAGCCCGCGCCGCGGTCGAAGAGCATGCCGATGCCTACGCGACCGGTTCCCTGGCGAGCGGTCTCGGAGAGGGAGACCGGGCCGTTATGCTGGTTGATGGCGCCCTGCGGGGTCTTTCGGCCGGCGTCGTCGCTGGCCAACAGGCTGTCGCCGTCGAGGGCGTCGCCCACTTTGGGGTAGCTGTAGAGGTCGTCTCCGGAGAGGTCGACCAAAATCGAGACGCCGTTGTCGACGCTTTGATTGGCGGCCACCGGCAGGCGGTAGGTGTCGTTTCCGCCGATGTCCAGGAGCAGGGCGACGGGGCCGGCGAGCCTGGGCTCTTCGGTGATGTCGTAGGTGGTGTCGGAGGCGTCGCCCAGAATCACGAGGCCTGCCGGGGTGTCGATGATGGCCAGAAAGTCGGCCTCTTCATCGGTCTCGGTTATATCAGAAGCGTCGATGGCGGCGTCGACGGTGGCTGCCAGGTCGACGGAGATCTGAGCCAATTCGGCCAGGGGGAAGGCCTGCAGGGCGTCGACGATGTCCGGGTCTTCCAGATCGAGGGCATCTTGAGTGTCGCCGCGGGGCAAAAGGACTCGGTGGGTTTTCTCAAAGAGCTCCTCCAGGGTGGAGGCGTCGAGGCCGGCATCGGCGAAGGCGTCCTGACGGGCCTGGTAGGCCTCGGCCACCGCCGCGGTCAGGTGGGCGGCCAGGTCTTGGACGGATTCAGGGACGTCCTGGAGTTCGTCTTCGGCGGCGGAGGTGTCGAAGGTTCCGCCGGCGGCTGTGGTCAAAACTTCGAGGGCGTCCAGGAGTTCGTCGTCGCTCAACGTTTGCTCCGAAGCCGTGGTGTGAAGCGAAAGTGCGTTGGCGGTCTTGGATAGGATTTCGGCGGAGCCTGTAGCCTGGTCGATGTGGCTGCCCAGTTTTCGCAGAGCGCCCATGGCGGCCGGCGGAGTCTTGAGCCATTCGAAGATTGTGGAGTGGCGAAGGAGGAGGTCGTTCCAGCCTCGCTCGTCGCCCACTGCGTCAAAGAGTTGTTCTTCGTGGTAGAGCTCGCAAGCGCTGATGTTGAGCTCGTCGAGGGCGTCCTGCCAGCCCTGGTGAAGCTCGGTCGGCAGCGATGGTCCGCCTGCGCAGAGGCATTGAGGGGGCAGACAAATCGAGGTGCCGTCGGGGCCGTTTCCGCAGATATGGGAGCCCGGGCACTCGTCGTCGGCGGAGCACTCCTGACTGCAAAATCCGGGGACGTTGGACTCCTCCACGCAGAAGGTGTCGGAGTGACAGGAGCCGGCGCTACCGCCGCAGGGACGACCCACGGGCTCTTCGGGGTCGTGGAGGATTCCGCAGCTTGTGGGGCCGCCGAACTCAGCTCCCAGACAGAAGTCGCCGCTCTGGGTGGTGGTGCAGGTGGTGTCGCCGTGGCACTCGGCATCGCTCTCGCAGAGAGTGGCGCAGATCCCGTTTGTTCCCGCTCGTTGGGTGGTGCAGCGGGTGACGACGTTATCGCAGTCCACCGCCCAGCTATCGCCGGAGCAGCTTCGGTCGGGGGCCACGCACCGCCGGGAGGTGGGCTCACAGAGCTCCTCTCCCTCACAACCCTCGACGGTGCAATCTTCGGGGTGAGGCATGCACTCACCGGTGGAGGGATTGCAGACGCCTCCCGGGAAACAATCGGAGTCGTAGCAGGTCTCGCATTGTTGATTGGTGGGAAGGCAGAGGCTGGTGGTCAGCTGCAAAAAGGACTGACAATCATAGCCGTCGGGACACGTCTGGGTCTCCGAGCAATCTCGCCAGCAATGAGCCCCCTCGCCGATACCTACGGCCAGGCAGAGATCGCCCTGTCCGCCGCATTCGGCGTCGAGCTCGCAGGTGTTGTCGCAGGAGCCGGCGATGGCGGCGATGCATTCGCCGGTAAAGGGGTCGCAGTTGTGGCCGGCCGGGCAATCGGCGTCGACGCAGCGGTCGGTGCAGGTGCGCGTTACCGGATAACAGACACCGTCCTCGGCACCCTCCTGCAGGGGAACGCAGAAGAAGTCCGAGGGGCATTGGATATCGTCGGCATTGGCGGGCTCCACCTCGCAGGTGACGGTGCAGATGGTTTCGCCGTCGGGGGCGCCGGTGCCCAGGCAGCGGTGGGTTTCGGGGTCGCCGCATTCGGAGTCGAAATTACAGCCCGTGTCGCAGATGCGAGCCTCTCGAACGCACTCTCCGCTTAAGGGATCGCAGAATTCTCCGCCGGAGCAGGCGATATCATCGCAGCGCTCCACGCAGGTCAGGGAAGTCGGGACGCACTGGGTCTCTTCGCCGACGGAGGCACAGAAGGCGTCTTCGCCGCAGTCGTCTTCTTCCTGGTCACAGGGCGCCCCGCAAATTCGCTCGCCGTCGAAGAGATCGATACAACGAGCCCCGGTCTCTTCGCAGTCGGCGTCGGTGGAGCAGCTATCGCAAAAGGCGCCGGTGCTCTCGACTACATCGTCGCCATCGCCGTCGCCATCGACGTCGTGGAGATCGGTGTCGGTGCCGGCGTCGGCTCCTCCCCCGTTGAGCTCGGGATCGTCGGAGCAGGCGGCAAGGACAAAGGCCATCAAGAGAATGATGAGACTATTCTGGTAAATTGCAGGCATACATCGCTCGTCGTGGAGTCACCGATAATGGACGCATTGTTACGCAGCCGGCTTTAGGGGGCAACCCCTGAAACTTCTGGTGTGTGACCCCAGGTCCGTCGGTGGGAGTTGGGTTTACCGATCGAGATCGACCTCTCAAGTTGGGTTGACCCTCTCTGCGGCCTCGGCACTGGACTACGTGCCATCAACCGCAGCTACATTGGCCCGCAAACGCGCCTATGGCGCGAAACTGCGCGGTCCGCGCGCTGACTACTGCGCGAACTTCGAACGACAAAAACCTTCGGCGATCGACCTCGAACGCCTCCTCACACACGCGCACTTCGAACGACAAAATCCCAATGTCGGGCGACCGAGGCAGCTCGCAGACCGTACGCCGTTTGCATGAACCCTGTCCGTAAGTCACATCCGGTGAGACGGCAAGTGGATGGAATATTTATCAATTTTCTTGCAGCCCGATTCATCTGGGGCATAGTGAGGGAGCACGCCTCGATGAAGCCACAATTTACACGAGCAACTTGAATGACCCGAAAATATATATTCTGGGCATTGGTAGTGGGGATTGGACTATGTATGAATTCCGGCTGCATCGCAGGCGTGCACCATCATCGAATCTCGTCGACCTTTGAGCATGAAGGCGACGCCGGCAGCGCTTCCGGCCACATCAACAGCGTCGATCTGGGAGTGGTGGCCGACTTTCGCTACGCCCGACTGGCCTTTCCCTTTGAGGGACATCGCCGGGAGTTTCGACTGGAAGGGCAATCGGGAAATGTCTTCTCCATCAATGAAGTGGTGGAGATGCGAACCCTGAGGGTGGACGTCCCCCTGTTGAGTCTGTGGGATCTATCGTCGGAGCCCACGGGCAAGCGCTATCCGGGATCCATGAAAAAGCGAACCGGGGTGGAGTTGTGGGTTTCGGGCTCGGTGGGAGCCGTCCCGGACCACCCGTTCACCGCCACGGCAGGCCTGGTCTATTATAAATACGGGGGATTCGCGGTGCGCCTTTTTGCCGGGGCCTCCATGATCCCCTACGACGGGGTATCGCGGACCATCGACGCCGAGGGAGGTGAACATTTCCAACGCCGAAACGGCCACGTTCAGGGCATGGTGGGAGGCCTGGAGGTGACCATGGCGGCCGGGGAGTACGCGCTGGAGTTGATCCAATATATTTTGGACTTTGATAAGCGATCGAGGGATTGGACGAACGACTGGTAATGGTCGAGAAGGGGAGGGGTGGGGAGAGATGGGGAGAAGGTCAAGGGCAAGGGAAATCGCCAAGGGGCCAAGGGGCCAAG
>SKNI01000470.1 GCA_007120615.1 Myxococcales bacterium
ACCTTTTCCCCCGATCGCCCGACCTCCTCCAATGATGACAATGCCCCCGATGAATATACCGGCGACGATCCCCTGGTGATGGAGGCCATCGAGCGCTATCGAACCGGAAACGACCTCCACAAAAAAGTGATCGTGCGAACCTGCAGCCCCAACGGCGGGGTCTGCCACAACCAGGCCGAATATCCCGACCTGCGCACACCGGCCAGCTTCCTCTCCACCATCAACGAGCCCTGCAACGTCAACCCCGGAGAGTGGTCCTCGGTGGACGACCGCTGCGAACAACCGGGCGATCGCTTCCGCTTATCCAGCCTGTCCTCCTCGGAGATCGAAATCGGCTATATCGAACACGTCCCCGGCGAATCACCGGACTACCGAGATGAGGACGTCGACGCCCCCGATGCCGAGAGCGTCGGCCTTCATATCTATCTTCGAAATCCCATCGACACCGATCGAGAAGAGCTCTATTCCAGTGGCCAATTCATCCGGACCTTCATCAATGACCAGGGCATCGTGGAGGATCTGCCGTATGCCGACTTCGCCACTCGCTGGTGGATCCTCGACGACGGCCGTCACCTCCTCGGAGAGGTCCGCAGATTCCAGATCGACACCATCAATGATCTGATGTCCGTGGGCATCGTCCAGGGAGATCTGAATCGAAACGGCGTCTTCGGTGCTTCTCAGGCTCGGCCGCACTCCCTTATCGAACCAGGCGACCCGGAACGCAGCTATATTCTGGGAAGAATGCGCGGCACCATGGAAGGCGAGCCGGTCGTGGGCTCTCGAATGCCCCTGGCCAACCAGCCCCTGACGATTCCCGAGATGCTCGCCCTCTTCTGCTTTATCGAAGGGCTCCCCGAAGACGGCAGCTGGCCCAATATGAACACCCCCATCGACTACGGCGGGTGCTCCTATAGCGTGGATCCCGAAGATCTTAATCTTCTGGGCGACGGGGTCACCTGGGCGGGGCGAATCTCAAAGGTATTCCAGGCCAATTGCAGCGGTTGTCATGGAGGAAATAACCCCGACGAGGGACTCGACCTTCGATCGGAGGACGCCTACGAGCATCTCTTTGGGGACTCTGTGCAGAATCCCGGGATGCCCCTGATCGAACCCGGCGAACCCATGGAGAGTTATCTGTGGCTAAAACTCATCGATGATCCCAGCATCGACGGTTTTCCGATGCCCTTTAATCCGCTCACCGGCGAAGGACGCCTCAGCGAAGCGGAGTTGGGCGACGTGGAGACCTGGATTGTCAACGGAGCCATCCGCGACGAGTAAAATCCCTTCGCATCCCTTCGGAAATACTCGGATTTTCGGGGCGGTTCCTTTTGGCAGAGACCGCTTCACCGACTATAATCAATTGTGGGACGAACTTGCGTTCTCCTTCGCCATTCGCAATCCTTATCCATCGCCTGTGGGCGACGTTACCCGTTTTATATTTGACGCCCTCCTTGAGACCGGCGTCCTAGAAAAGAGCTACCATGACGGATTCACCACGTATTCTCCTGATTCAAGCCCGTACCACCCAAGACCCAATGGGCATCCACGAGTTGGAGGCCTTCGCCGATCGATGCGAATTGCCCGTTCAGTCTTTTGGCACCTTCAATATCGCCGAAGAGTCTCTGAAGGCCTTTAATTTCGATGGTTTCGATGCCCTGATGGTCGGTGGAAGCGGTGATTTTTCTCTGGTCGAAGGCGGCTTTGACTGGCATGAAAACTTCCTGAAACTCATGGCCCAGATCATCGAGGCCGGAATCCCGACCTTTGCCTCCTGTTTTGGATTCCAAGGCATCGTCCAGGCCCTCGGCGGGAAACTGGCCCGGGCTGAAGAGCGGGCCGAGTTGGGCACCTTCAGCGTAACCCTGACGGAGGACGGTACAACAGACCAGCTCTTTGGCGATCTGCCCCCAGAGTTCGATGCTCAATTCGGTCATAACGACAGCGCCATCACCCTCTCCGATGAACTCATTCACCTGGCCCGAACCGAACGCTGTGAATACCAGGCCGTTCGGGTCCGCGGTCTACCGATCGTGGCCACCCAATTTCATCCGGAGTTGACTCGCTGTGGAAATCTGGACCGTTTTCGCAACTATCTCAAAAATTATAAACGACCGGAGCACTCCTTCGACGAAGCGATGGCCCACGCCGAATCGATCCACCGCCCAAGCCCCCACTCCTGTGGACTGCTTCACTCCTTCGTCAAAGATCTTCGTCAACGACGAAGAGCCCTCTCGCTGGCTGCAGAATAACCACCGACAAGAATTTGAAACTTGATCGCACCTCCCGGCGTCCGTACAACGTGGCGAGCATTGATATGTCGTCCGTGTATCACGCGGCGCGCAGTCGGAGTATTTGACGATGGAAAACTTCACCCCCTTTGCCTCTCTTATCGGAGGCATCCTCATCGGCCTTTCTGCGGCGATGATGTGGTTTTTTAATGGCCGCATCGCCGGGATCAGCGGCATCCTCCCTGGTGGCCACCCCGAGATTTATGGGCGTCGGAATCCTCACGGTCTGGTGAATCGGCCATTTTATGGAAGGAGCGGCATGAACGCGGTTCATCTGATCGCATTCGTCGCCGGGCTGATCTTTTCTGTAGGTCTGGCCATCGGTGGCATGACGCAGAACCAGGGGGGTGACGGTGAATAATTCTACGCTGCCTTCTTCGGTCGATACCTATCTACACCGCGCTATGGAAGCATGGGAGACCGCCGGAGTTCTGCCCGACGACGATCAATTGCGCCAGATTGCCCACTCCGTGCAAATGAGTGACGAGGCCTCCGAGGAGGCCGACCGGCGGGCCCGGGAGTTGACCGAAGAAGCACTGGAGGTACTCTCCGACGACCAGGATCGCGGCGAAGATCTGCTGCGGCGCGCGGTTCTCCTCTCGCCGGTTCGAATCCAACCCCACTTTCTTCTGGCCGATCTCTACGCCCGTCGATTTCGACGCGACGGCGACGATGATGACCGGGATCGCGCTGTAGAGCTTGCTCAGCGGGTCCAGACCCTGTCACCCGACCACACACCTTCTCACGCCCTCCTCGATGAGCTAGGACATGTCCGCAGACACGACGGTATCTCCTGGAAGCAGGCCGGCCTCATCGTTCTACTTCTGGTGGCCATCAGTGGTAGTATGAGCCTCTTTGTCCGCTATTTCATGGTCCCCGATATGCCGGAGAGTGCCACCGAAACCGTTCGCGATCACTTCGAAGAAAAAGGCCCGCCCCCTCGATGAACGTAGCTCAGGTCTGAGGGTCGAATATATATACTTCGCCGGTCTCGTGACTGTAGAGCATGAACACTGCCGCCCAGGGCAGATCACAAAAGTGACGCCTCCCCTGAAACGATAGCGAAGCCCGCACCCCCCGGGTGTCGTACTCAAAATCACTGAGCTGAAAGAGATGGGAGAAATTGAGCCGAAGTTCCGGAAGCCCCCTGAATTTCGGTGGCACGTATACCTCGGGCAATCGAGTATCCAGGGTCACCATGACCATGCCTTCCTCAATGATCTCTGAGAAGATCTCGAGCTTGGCCTCGTCCTCGGCGGAAACCACTTGATTTTCATCCCGCTCCGGTCTCGGAGAGCGCCGCGTAGAACTCCGTTGAAAATCGAGGCGCACCACGTTCTCGCCCCGATCCTCGTCGTCGTCCTCATCCGCATCTGACGGTAGCGTATCGCGCACTCCTTCGTCGGACTCATCGTCCGCCGGCTGAGAATTCTGCTCTACACCGTCTTCTTCCCCACTCTCCGATGGGCCATCATCGCCGTTCGGAAATAGCACGGTTATTTTGTCGCGCTCGTCGTCGCGCTCACTCAAAATTGGCTCCCCTCTTCACAAGATCACTCTTGGGCCTCGGCCAAACCGGCCTCGAATCGATCCAGAGCTTCCTGAAAGAGTTGCACTTTCTGCTGGGTCCTGTCATTGCGATCTGCCGGTTGCCCTCCTCGAGGATCTTGCTGGCCGCGCTGTTGACGGGCCTGACGAGTGGCCAGGTCTTGATATTTATCTCGAGCACGGCGGGCGCGATCGATATAATCGTTGAGTTCTTTGACGGAGTGATTACCGACGCGATTGGCGGTGCTCGCTACAAAGAGCTCGAATTCCACATCGGTGCACAAGGCCTGGGCTTCATTATTTGATATCGTCATCTTCTATCCCTTTTAAGACGGTCCAATGAAAGATTCCTTCCCCGAGACGGCGCACAAGATAAGCACGACGTTCCGCAAGCGTCAACCTCAGGACTGCACAAGTCATCCCGCCTGCACTTCTTCTTCAACTTTTTCCAGAATTCCGCTGATGATGGCCCGCAGTCGGTTGATATCGAAGGGCTTCGACATCCAGGGATTGGGCAACTCTTCCAGGTAATTTTTTTCTCCCGGAGTGGCGCGACTTGCGGTCATCGCAACCATTCGCTCCCAGTAGTGAGGTGTGTGCTCTTCGACCCAGCGAAAAAGGTCGAGTCCAACTCCCCCGCGCAGTCGCAGGTCGCAGATAATCACGTCAAAACTCCGTGAGCCATCGAGGAGATCTACCGCTTCGCCGCAAGTGCTGACGGCGACCACATCATGTTGACTCTGCAGAACCCGTCGCAGACTGGCCCCCAGGGTAGGTTCTGGGTCGACGACGAGTATTGCGCCGCGGCGCTCCGGTTCCGACTGCTCCAGAACCTCAAACCTGCGCGTGTCGGGCTCGGCCACTGCGGGAAGCCGAATCCGAAAGATAGTCCCCTGGCCCTGAGTGCTCTCCACCTCGATTTCTCCACCGCCCGATTCCACAATCTCGGCACTGATCGCCAACCCCAACCCCGTCCCCTCTCCGTCGCCTTTGCTGCTGACGAAAGGGTCGAAGATATGACGTTTCAACTCCGGATCGATACCGGGACCGTTGTCGCCGATCTCTACGAGCACATGATCGCCCTCTTGTCGGGTTCGAAGCTCGAGACGACGGGGCCGATCATCGTCGTGGGATAGCCCTTTGAGGGCCTGTGCAGCATTGATCAAGAGATTGAGAAAGACCTGACCCAGACCGGCGGCGCTGATGGAGACCGGGGCGGTGGGTCGAATATCCATCTGGACATCGACCTCGGGACCCAGCTCATTTCTGGCCACTCTCAACGAGGACTCCAGCGGCCGATCGACTGAGGTTGCCGGATTTTCTTCATCATCGAGTCGCGAGAAATTCTGAATGCTCTCGACCACCGAACAAATCCGCTCCGTTCCTTCACGGG
>SKNI01000353.1 GCA_007120615.1 Myxococcales bacterium
GACCTTTGATCGCGGCGGCAATGTGGTGATCCCCACCTTTGCCCTGGAGCGGGCCCAGGAGCTGTTGTTTATGCTCTACGACGCCTGGACCGAGGGGCGAATACCGAAGATGACCAAGATCTTTTTGGACAGCCCCATGGCCACCAATGCAACCGGAATTTATCGACGGCACCTTCACCTCCTCAACGAGGAGGCCCGGGCGAAATTCGGCGCTCGCTCGACGAATAGAAAAAGCGGCGATCCCTTTGGTTTTAAGGCTCTCGAATATACGCGCTCCACTCGGGAATCGATGGAGATCAACTCCATCTCCTCGGGGGCGGTGATTCTGGCCGGAAGCGGCATGGTCACCGGCGGCCGGGTCCTCGACCATCTTCGACATAACCTGGGCCGCTCCGAATGCAGCGTGGTCTTTGTGGGATATCAGGCCGAAGGAACCACCGGTCGAAAAATCGTCGACGGCGCCGAGTCCGTCCGAATCCACGGCCGGAATGTCTTCGCCCGGGCCCAGGTCCACACCATCAACGGCTTCTCCGCCCACGCCGGTCAAACCAAATTGGCCGGCTGGGTCCAAGAAACAGAAGCCTCGGAGGTGATCCTCGTTCACGGCGAACCCCGGGGAGTGGAGCCTTTGAAGTTTATTTTAGGGGAGCGTGGAATTCGCCCCTATGAGGATCGAGAGTAGCGGCGAGTTTATGATCGAGGGCTTTTTGGTCCTCGATATCATTGAGGTGGACCGCTGCGTGGAGTGCCCGGAGAACGAAGGCCAGGGCGATGGGGTCTTCCTGATTCTCCATCGCATATTCGATGACGGGATGATCTTCGTTGAGCCAGGTCGAGAAAAGGCTGGCCTCCATAACACTCTTATCGGGCCCAAGATTTCGCAGCGAAAGTTGAGATCGGGAGAGGCCTTTTGCGCTGTATTGTTCAAGAGAACTTCGCAGGGTCTCCAGAAATTGCTCGGCCTTCTCCGAACCTTCCGACTCCTCCTGTGGCTCTTCGATATTCTCTTCGATCTTCGGCTCTTCAACCTGCAGTTCTTCGGCCTGTGGCTCTTCGAGGAACCCCACTGGTTCAGAGTCCTTCTTTTCTCTGGGATGCAGATCTCTGGAGCGCGGAAATTCGAACTCATTAGAGTCTGCCGACTCTTCCTCCACTGCCCACCGATCAAGAATGAACGAGCTGGCGGTCGATGTAATGGTGCGCGGGGTGCTCCGTGAGGACATCGACTTTCGGAAATTCCGGGCGGAGTTCCGAAGGCTGTCCAACTCATGATTGTTCCGCTGAACGCCGGCGCCGGACGTGCTGGTTGTTGGCGCTAGGTGCTGCGAAAATCTCGGTCGTTCCTCAAACCAATCATCGAAATCTCCGGTGTTTTCCTCTTCTTTTTTCTGCTCCGCGATCTCCAATCGCTCCAGATATTGCGCAACCGGGAGAAACTCGTGGTCCAAGAACTTCTCCAGAATCGCCCGGCGGCGATTATCGACGCGGAGCACCGGGTGACCTTGGAGGCGTTCATCATCGAGGAGGTCCTCACAATCGGGGGTCGCCACGGCCAGAAAATCGAGTCCTGTTCCGGTGCGGTTTTTCCACAAACCCGACAATGACCAGGTATCGTTATGGGCCCCCTCAAAAAAGCGAACGGCGCGCGCTTTGCGAATCATGGCCAGTCGATCCGCCGTGCCTGTGATGGGTAAGGCCAGGGTGTTGGGAACCTTGTCCTGCAGCGCCACCGGCCACCGAGCCCATCCCATCGCCTCTTGAAGGGTGTCGCGAAAATCGCCGCTGATCATCTCCTCCACAAAGCTCAACTGCCACTCTTGATCGAGTTCATAAAACGCATCATCGATGACCTCGAATAGAAGCTCCACCAGCGAAACTAGCCCGTGTAAGGTGCGGGAGGGCAGAACCCTCTCGAATCGATCGCACACCGGCAGCGTTCCGGATGCTCGAAGGGTGATGCCCGTACACCCACCGGTTTCAAGTCTTCGTACTTCCAGAAGATTGCCCTCGTGAATGAGGTGAAGCTCTGAGATTTCACGGGTGGGACTGATCGCAGCGGTGATGGTGGAACCGTTGTTCAACACCTCGGTTTTCTGGAAGGGAAAGCTCGTCTCATTGAGAGCGGTCGCCGCCGGACTGGCCTGCCAACGCTTGATATTTCGGCGGGTCTCGTTGAGTCGTTCAAGCTCGTCCTGGATCGCCTCTTTGGTGAGTTGAAGAGTTCTCCAGTGGCGCTCGGGAGAATGTTCATCGCTGGCGTCGTTACCGGCCCGGGGGCCAGAAGTGGACTGCGAAGATCCCCGCTGATTTAGGGTTTCAATAAGCTCATCAAATCGCCCCTCTATCAGATCTCCGGCGTTTAGACTTCGGAGCAAATGCAAAAGGGAATCCAAAAAGGGCTGTGTCGGAACATCGGCCCGTTGATCACCCTCTTGCACAGCGATCGCGAGATCCCGCACATAGATCGAAAGGGATCGAATCTTGGCTGTCTCCAGTATTTCATGGAGCTGATTCCAATTATGGTCTTCCACAAAGGCGGACTGCGATAGATTGGTGGTCAGCCGCCCGGAATCGACCACGGCTTCGGCACCCCAGAAATTGGAGTGGCGTTTGCCGGAGTTGATCAACACCCCGTGTTGGAGCACCACCGTCTGAAATTGTCGGCTGGCGAGGTAGATCCCCAGCCGACCCTCTTCGGCGGGGCCGGTGATCTTGACGATGCTGCGAGCATTATCGGAGAGCGTCATACCATGGCTGACGCGCTCCTCATTGACCCGGATATCCACCGAGGAGTACCGACAGCGCTCCCGCAAAAGATCCACTTCTCCCCGGGTTCCCATCGCCTGATTGACGAAGCGTTTGAGCTTGCTCCACTGCATCCGACGCCGCAAATACAGACGAGTCGTCCAGGCTACCTCTTGCTCCAGTTCTACCGAGCGCCGGGAGATTTCATCGCCCACCACACAGACGCCGTGGGGCTCGTCGCCGGCAATGTCGATGATAAACTCCCGAAGGCCGAGCCCCCGGGCTGCGTTGGCTCCGATCGCCAGGTGCCGCAATGCTCGCAACGAACCCTCTCCTCGTTGGGAGAACGGTGCCGAATAAAAGATCTCCAACTCCTCCGGCCGCAGCGCCTCTCCATCGAAGGCCACTTCCACTTCATCGATGGTGATCCGAAAATTGATCTGCTCGGCTCCCAGAAGATGAGCCGCTTTCACAAATTCCAGAAGGTAATGATGGGGGCTGGGGAGCTGGAATTTCTGCAATTTGGCCAGCGCCCGTTTCTCGTCGAGGACGAACTCCCCGCCGCCCATCGCCGTTCCAGCGCGGAGGCCCCAGGAGTCTTTATTTGGTTTTGGTGTGGTTTGGGTCATAGGGTTCTTGTGCTCGTGCTGGTGCTCGTGCTGGTGCTGGTACTCGTACTGGTCCTCGTACTGGTCCTCGTTATCGCCGCGAACTCAGTAGCGATCATCACCTCTCAATCGCCACAGATGGCCACAAAAGAGAAGTTCCTTCGTGCTCACCGCGGAGTTCAGCGCGCTCTTTCACGCCTCCGCGCTCAGCCTTCCGCGTTTCGCCCTTCCGCGCCTCCGCGCAAGAAGAAGTTCAGAGATGATCATTGAAGGAAAACGTTGTACGTATTTTGTTCGCTTAGCCACTTGACTCTACAGCGCGCCGCAATGAAATGAAATATACCTACGGCCAGGCCCTCATCTGGCTTGCAATCTATATCATACTCTCGCTTCTACCGCTGGTATTTAGCCTGGTGGGCACCACTCCGGAGCCTCGAACCTTCTGGATCGAATTCGGTGTGGGCCTGGGCTTTGTGGGGCTGGCGATGATGGGCATGCAATTTTTGCTCACCGGCCGCTTTCGGTTCATCGCCTCCGGTCTGGGGCTCGATAATATGCTCCAATTCCATCGTCAGGCGGGATTGGTGGCGACCTGCTTTATCCTGGCCCACCCGATCATTTTGCTGATCGCCGAGCCCGCCTTTTTGCAATTTTTAAATCCCTCCATCTATCCGGCCCGAGCCGTGGTGCTCTCGATTGCCAGCGTGGCGATCATCGCCATCGTGGTGACCACGGTGTGGCGAAAGACCTTCGGAATTCCCTACGAGTGGTGGCGAACCGCTCACGGGAGCCTGGCGCTTTTGATCGTGATGGTCGGCCTGATCCACGTGATGCTGGTGGGTCATTATATCGATCCGTTGTGGAAGAGGGCGGTGTGGATCGCCTTCACCGCCGGAGCGATGGGGATGTTGATTCACGGACGAATCTTTCGGCCCCTGGTGCTCAAGAAGAAACCCTGGAAGGTGGTCGATATTCGAGAGGAGCGGGGCAATGCCTGGACGGTGGCCCTGGAGCCCGACGGACACGAGGGCTTTGATTTTGAGGCCGGACAATTTGCCTGGATCACCATCGGGCCGTCCCCATTTTCGTTGCAGCAACACCCGTTTACCATCTCGTCGAGCGCCGAGAGCTGTCCCCGGATTGAGTTCACCATCAAGGAATTGGGTGATTTCACCTCCACCATAAAAAATATTCCGCTGGGGACCTCCGCCTTTGTGGAGGGGCCCTTTGGAGATTTTTCGCTCCACGATGACGTCTGCGAACAGGGTGCCGTATTTATGGCCGGAGGCGTGGGCATTACCCCGGTGATGAGCATGTTGCGCACCCTTCGCGATCAATGCCGAGAGCTCCCTCTTCAGCTTTTCTATGCCAATAATAACCTGGACGACACCATCTTTTACGATGAGATTCAGGCCCTGGCCGACGAGATCAACCTGGATGTTGTCTTTGTCCTGGCCGATCCCCCGCCCCACTGGGACGGAGAAGAGGGATTTTTACGAGCCGAGATCCTCGATAAATATAAGACTCCCGACAACGGAGAACGACGCTATTATGTGTGTGGTCCGGGAGTGATGATGGATGTAGTGGAGAACCTCTTGATCGATCGCGGCATTGAAGGCCGTCGCATCTTCTCTGAGCGCTTTGATATCGTCTAAACCCTACTCGTTACCCGGAATCTGATATGCTCCACGAACGCGTAAAATGGGCCGCCCTGCTGTCGAGCGTTTTCTTTTTGGTCGCCGTATTTGTCTTCGCTTTTCTTCGAACGCCCCCGTTTTAACCTCTTATTTGCCGCTTCCGATATACCTCAATCGATAGGGAAGGTGACCCCGCTCATTAAACGAGATAAGACGCGTGGTCTCCGCGTCGATGCTCA
>SKNI01000185.1 GCA_007120615.1 Myxococcales bacterium
TCGGGATCTCCGGTGCATCCTCCGAGCGCCAAAACCAGAAGAAGGACTCCCAAAACCGGCCAACTCGTGCGGCCAAACTCGATCTGAATTACTTCGTTCATAACTGCCTGCTCAAAAAAACGTTCACTTGATCGACGAACCCTCAATCCAAAATATCGATGCTGAACTCCGCAGAATTCGACGACATCTGGAAGCGATTGACCACCACATAATAGTCGCCGGCCTCCTCCACTTCCCAACTCAACTCTCCATCGCTGTCATTGCCCACCACGCAACTCGGAGAGCTCTCATTGCAACTCTCCATCACTCCGACCACAAATGTTGAGTCGGGAGCTTTGATCTCCACTCTCTGTCCCCCGGTGAGTCCGGGCAGAGAGAAGACCAGGTCTTGTCCCGTCGTACTCGTTCCGCTGCCCGTAGGCCCACTGGTGGTACAAGAGGCACTATTTTGGAAATTCATCGTATTTCGGAAGCTACTCAACTCCACCTCTACCGTGGTCGAAGCGCTGACCTCCAGGGGATTGGAGCAGCTATCGGCGATGCACTCTCCATCATTACAACCGGTCCCACACTCATAGGTGCGAATCTCATCACCACCGGCGCAATGCTCGACGTCATCTCCCGCACAGCTTCGTTCTCCCGCCGGATAACAGGTGAATTCCTCGGTGGTGATCTCAAAGATGAATTCACCGATCAAACCACTTTCCCCTACCGGAGAGTCTTCGTCCCCGGGATCTCCAGTTCGCGCTTCCACAATAATGAAATAGGTCTCTCCGGGCAGGGCCGTCCAACTTTGCTGGTTGATGGAGCAAAAATCGATCCCTGAGGGGCTACTGCAGGTGTCAACTCTCAGCTCCTGAACCAAAATGATCGACGCTCCCGCCACTCGAGAGCTCACCCGGGTCGGCTCCTCGACCTGAAATTTGATCACTCCCTGGGCGCTGTGATCATCTTCCGAACAGGATGTATTCATCAAATTCGGTTGACCCTGGGCGTTGAACTCCAGCGTATGAACTGCGTCCCCACTGAGCACACCGAGGTCCCTAGGATTGGCGCACCCGTATCCCTCATCGACGTTGGGTTCACAACTTCCTTCCACACAGGTAAACCCCGAGTCGCATTGCACGTCTTCACAGGGGTCGACTTCCACATCGGCGTCCGTTCCGGCATCGGGTTCCGGGTCGGGTTCGATGGTTCGGTTGGAATTCTCTTGCGCTCCGTTTCCATTGCACCCGGTCAGCGCCGGGATCAATAATAAGGACAATGCAAAACACAAGACGATTTTTTTCTTCATGAGATTCACCGTTACTCCAACGCTGCGAAATATGGCTTAAGCCGACTCTCATTGGGGGGGGGACTGAATTCGTTCCGTCCGAGAGTCTCAAGTTGTTGAGTGCGTACTCTTAACAAAAGGATAACAGAGTCGCCCACCTTTCTCAAAGTTCCGCCACCTGCGATCTCCCCCTGAATTGACTTATGGACTGACCTGTCGGTTATTCAAAAACCAATCGCTGCTGCCCGGCACGCCGAAACTCCCCGCAATTCAACCCCTCCTGCCGTGTGGTAGAAATCCCTACTCTCCGACAACTCCCCTTAAATAGCTGACGAATCGTCTCCCAACGAGGCCCTTTGCCCACCATTCGATGTCCGAAACGGCCGTCGTTTCGAGCTCCTTCCCGCAAATCCTCGATGCTCCCTAACACCCGATCGGCTTTCTCGGGGAAGACATCTCGCAGCCGCTTCTCAAAGATCTCGTCCACCGGTGTTGGAAGCCTCAGCATCTGCATAAAGGCCCGAGTGGCACCGGCATCGGCGGCCCGCTCCAGGATTTCTGGAACCTGACGGTCACTGAGTCCCGGAATCATCGGCGAGAGACTCACACCGACCTCGACGCCGGCATCGGAGAGGAGCGAGAGGGTCTTAAACCGCTGAGAGATAGCACTGGCCTGTGGCTCCAACGCCCACCCCGTTTCATCATCGGCAAAGGGAATGCTCAAAAATACTCTCACTCCTCCCCATGACGCCATCTCGGCCAAAAGATCTACATCTCGACGAATCAACGATCCCTTGGTGATGATCCCCACCGGGTTTCTACGGCGGGCACAGACCTCCAGGCATTCTCTGGTGATTCCGTAGGACGCCTCCAGGGGTTGATAACAATCGGTGACCCCGGAAAATACGATCGTATCGGGCTCCCAATTTTTGCTGTCCAGGCGACTCGCCAGGCGGTCCGCAGCGTTCACTTTCACCACGATTTTGCGCTCAAAATCGCTCCCCGCGCCAAAGTCCAGGTATTGATGGGTCGGCCGCGCATAACAATAAATGCAGCCGTGAAAGCACCCCCGATAAGGATTCACTCCGTAGCGAAACGGAAGATCGGGGCTCTGATTTTCGCTGATGACTGCGCGGGCCTCTTCCTCATAAACCACCAGCCGCGCCTGCGGGGGCTCACCGAGCCACTCCACGTATCCCGAAGCCCAGGGATTGGGCGGGTTGTCGACCTTACGCGGCTTCATCGCCTAGTCGTCCTCCACGTTTAACTCCGGCCAGGGCTGTTGATTCTCTACGATCTGTCCATTCACCTCCTCAAAGTCGGGACTTCCCACAGGCATCCCCAACTCCACGGGCTCACCGTCCGCCAGATAATCGCTAAACCGAAGCGGTAGACTCTCGGAGATCGGAAATGCCCGCGTATTCTGCAGGTGAATATGCAAGTGGGGGGTCGTCGTTCGTCCGGAATTTCCACATTCCGCTACTTTCTGACCGGCCTCGACCTCATCTCCCGATGCCACGGTCAACGATCGCTGTTTGAGGTGGGCCATAAATAAGTATTCGCCTTCCCCGACTCGGATCACCAGATGATTGCCCAGAATATTATTGGGATCGAATTCTCCGGGCTGAAAGTCGGGCTCTCCGCCCATCGCCTGAATCACCGTTCCACCCACCGGTGTCCGCACGGGCGTTCCGTAACAGTGGTGATCCTCGAGCGCTTTACCATCAGACCTGTAGCGACTCCCATCAATGACGGGCGCAAAATCATAGCCCCACCGATGAGCCGAAGTGGTCGCGTGATAATTGGTCTTTCGCTTGTCACCGCCGGCCAACGTGACCCATTCTCCGTCGAAGGGCAGTTTATACTCCTGGTCCGCCGTCCAATCGCCCGTGGAGACCGGCGCCGTCACCATCGGCTGATTTCCCACCAGTCCCACGATCACAAGGGCGACAAACCCCACCGTCCGAGACCGGCGAAAAATGGGCGGCCGAAACAGCGCTCTCAGAAGCCCCCAGAAACTGATCGGCAACGTCAACACCCCCAGCATCGGTATCATCACGGCATGGGTATAAAGGCTGATATTGCCCAGCCGCATATAAGCGACCGCAAACGCCACCGTCTGAAGCACCAACATCGCGACTCCGATCTTGGCCCACATCTCCCAGCGATCGTCCTCCGACTTCAGCCTCTCATAAAGCCCTCGGGGAGCCCGTTCTTCTGGCTGCACTTTTTCTTGCTCACTCACTGCTACCTTCCTACTTCACGCTTGGTCGTTGCTCTTTCCATTCGATCTCAGGCGCCACAAAATCACCCCCACTGTGGAAGGTCAACCCGTTTCTTGAAGCTCAGTCCTTCCAATTCTGACTCAAGAAGTTGTCTCACTGCTACACGGCTGTTATCGTGGCCCGCGAGTGATCTAGCTATCCGCGCTCTTTATTTGAGTTCGCCTCCATGCCCATCTGTCCGAAATGTCGCGATAAGAATCCGGTTCTCGGGGCAAAATGTCCCCGCGATGGGTATTATTATGTCTACGAAAACGCCATCCAGGATGCCGAGACAGACCCCCGAATCGGCACCCTTGCGGCGAATAAATACGTCATCCTCGGCCTGATCAGTGAAGGAGGTATGGGCGCCGTCTACCGTGCGCTGCAACTTCCCGTGGAGCGAGAGGTCGCCCTCAAAGTTCTCCGCACCGAGTTGCAGGACTCCAACAAAGGCCAGGAGCGTTTCATTCAGGAAGCTCGAGCCATCTCTCGGCTGTCCCACCCCAATATCATCACTCTTCACGACTTCGGATTTGAGGACACCAGCCATCCCTATATGGTCATGGAGTACGCCCCTGGCATGGAGCTAACCGCCTGGCTGTGGAAGCCCGACATGAGCGCTCAGCGGCTCATTCACGTGGTCCGACAGATCCTCTCAGCGCTGGCAGAAGCCCACAAAAACAATGTCGTCCACCGCGACATCAAGCCCGAAAATATCATCATCACCCGCGCCGGAAACGACGAAGACTTCCCCAAGCTCCTCGATTTCGGGATCGCACGCCTGATCACCGAAGGAGCTACCCGCGGGCTCACCCGGGAAGGCGAAGTCTTCGGAACCCCTCATTATATGTCCCCCGAACAGGCCCAGGGAAAGCGCGATATCGGACCGCCCTCTGATGTCTATGCGATGGGGGTTCTGCTTCACGAATTCTTCACCGGGGAACCTCCCTTTGACGCCGAGGCCCCCCTCTCAGTTCTATTTATGCACATCAACAACGAGATGCCCGAGCTCATCCCTCGCAGGGGACTCGAGCTTCCCCAGGGCGTCTCCAGAATCGTGGCCCGAGCCACCCAAAAAGATCCCAAGAATCGATATCAGCACGCCGGCGAGATGCTCATGGCCCTGGATGAACTCCTGGGTATCGAGAGCACAACCACGGGCTCTTTCTCCAAACCCAACCACTCCGCAAACGGCGCAAGAGTGGCGAGTTCGGGCTCTACGGAACAATTCAACGGGCCTTCCCCCGAGGCTTCCGGCCACCATTCCTTCAGCGAAATCGAAGACAACCCCGCCAACGTTCTCGAGACCGATGAAGACCTTGCCCCCCCTGCGATCGACGAGGCCGCCGAATTTGATGAGGCCACCGAGAGCAAAGTCGCCTCCTCAGCGACTCAATTTATCACCGATGAAGTTCCCCGCTCTGAGAAAGCACCCCTTTCTCGACCGGTGCTCTTGGTGGCCAGTCTTCTCTTTGGAATCCTGGTGATTCTCATCATTGGTGCCGGATTCATGCTAATGGGTGATGGACAATCCGCCGATTCCACAACACCATCACCGACTCTCGCCGAAAACCCCGAACAAGCCCAGGTCCCAGCCAGCGGGGACGACTCCAAACGCCTCGATGAACCCTTCGATGAACCCCAGATTGCCGCCGGCCCCGACGACGGGTCTGCCGACCCCGACACCGA
>SKNI01000621.1 GCA_007120615.1 Myxococcales bacterium
AAGGGGAGGTGGCCAAGCGCAGTTCAGCTTGGTCGGAGGGGTCGTCGCGAATCAGCAAAAACGTACCTCACCCATCCGACTCAGGCGGAGGCGGAATGACCTCCGTCTCGGCCCGCTCATAGTAGCGACGTCCCTGCAGTTTGTCGGGAAGGTACTCCTCGGCGACGTAATGCCCGGAGAAATTGTGGGGATATTTATAGCCCCGGCCGTGCCCGAGCTTCTGCTGTGATTTGGTGTGGGCGTTGAGGATATGCTTGGGGAGTGGGAGGTTTCCGTGCTCCAGGACGTCCTTTCGGGCGGCGGCGTAGGTGGTCAGCGCGGTGTTGGATTTAGGCGCGCAGGAGAGATAGATGGCGGCCTGAGTCATCGGCAGCACACCTTCGGGGAGGCCGATGAACCGAAAGGATTCGGTGGCGTCGAGGGCGACTCGCAGCGCCCGAGGGTCGGCGTTTCCGATGTCCTCACTCGCAAAGATGACCATTCGGCGTAAAATAAACAGGGGGTCTTCGCCGCCTTCGAGCATGCGAATCATATAATAGCAGGCGGCATCGGGGTCGCTTCCGCGCAGGCTTTTGATGAAGGCGCTCACCGTGTCGTAGTGCATGGAGCCGGACTTGTCGTAGCGGATCACCCGGCGCTGCACGGCTTCGTCGATGTCGGGCTTGGTGATCGTCGCCGGCGTCTCGCCCCGGCTCAGCGCGGTGTCTGCCGAGAGTTCCAGAGTGCTCAGAGCGGTGCGGGCGTCGCCGTCGGCGGCCTCCACGATCGCCAGACGGGCCTCTTCTTCGAGGATGATATCTTGGTTGCCCAGTCCCCGGGGCTCGTCAGTCAGAGCCCGCTCGACGACGTGAGTGAGGTCTACTTTTGTGAGGGACTCCAGCACCAACATCTTGCAGCGCGACAGGAGCGCGGCGTTGACCTCGAAGCTGGGATTTTCGGTGGTGGCGCCGATCAGGGTGATGGTGCCGTCTTCCACGTGGGGGAGGAGAGCGTCTTGCTGGGCTTTATTAAAGCGGTGAATCTCGTCGACGAAGAGCACCGTGGTCTGGCGCATCATATGGCGAAGGTCGTCGGCTTTAGAGACGGCGTCGCGGATGTCGCGCACCCCGCTGGTGACCGCCGAGAGGGGGTGAAATTGAGCGCCCACCTCGTCGGCTAAGATCCGGGCCAGGGTGGTCTTGCCGCAGCCCGGAGGTCCCCACAAAATCAGGCTCGGCAATCGGCCTTGCCGCAGCGCGGTGGACAGAATCTTTCCGTCGCCCAAAAGATGTCGCTGGCCGACGAACTCGTCGATCTGCCCGGGGCGCATTCGCTCCGCCAGGGGTCTGGTCGACATCTGGGAGGTCACGCGGGGTTCTTCGGCGAGCTGTTGATGCCTGAGACCGACGGCAAGACTCGGCCGGCGACGTTAAATGATTCAGTGACCCCGTGCTCCTTCATCAACTCCATGCGCATCTTTCGACAGGCCTGATGATTGAAGCTCTTGTCGGGATGGGCCTCCCGGATCTGGGCTTCCAGATGCTGGGGGAAGTCGATAAACGAGGTCTTATAGGATTCGCAGACGGGACAATTCTGCTTGGGCTGTCCGCCCTCATAGGTGAATCCACAGGTTTTGCAGGTCCAGAGCATGGCCTGCATGAAGGGCTTATAATTGGTCACGGTCGATCCTTATCAGTAAAAAAGGGCTGCACTAGGGCTATTGTAATTCGTCGCGGAGGAATTGGGAAAGGCTCGATTTCATGGACGAAGGCATCTCTTGTTTGAGGGCCTCTTTGCAGACCGGTCCGGTCTTCTTATAGGACTTGAGAAAGTCCAGACAGGGCGGGCAATCGGAGAGGTGCTCTTCCAGTCGGGCCACCTGCTCCGGGTCCATTTCTCCGTCGGTATACTCGACGAAGAGTTCGATACATTTCTCGCAATGCATGGGCATTTACTCGTTGAGGTATTTGTCGAGAAAGACGCCTAGATCCTCGCGCGTCTCCTCCGAGATGGCTTCAGGCCGGGTCATGATCGCGTGTTTAAGAGCGTGACTTGCGTCGCACTCTTCCTCTCGCTCCAACGGAATCGAGGGGATCACACGTCCCAGAACCCGTCGGACGTTCTCAATATTCTGCCGAAGGATTGCAAGAACACTTTCCACTTCTACTTCTTCGTCTTCTTTCCAGACGTCGTAATCGGTGGGAAGAGCGATGGTGGCGTAGCAAATCTCGGCTTCCCTGGCGAGTCGGGCTTCGGGCATGGCGGTCATCCCGATGAGGGATGCGCCCCAGGAGCGATGGAGCTCGCTCTCGGCCAGAGTGCTAAAGCCGGGACCTTCCATACAGACGTAGGTGCCGCCGTCGTGAACTTTTACGCCATCTTCGGCCTGCGCTGCCTTCAGGAGCACCTCTCGGAGCATCGGATGAAAGGGCCGGGTCAGATTTACGTGGACTGCCAGATCTTCATAGAGGGTATTGGGCCGTCGGTAGGTCTTATCGATGATATTATCAGGGATCACGAATTCGCCGGGCACGATCTCTTCGCGAAGAGACCCGGTGGCGCTGACCGTGACCAGCCAGAAGACGCCCAGGCTCTTCAGGGCCCAGATATTGGCCCGATACGGCACGGTGGACGGATTGAACTCGTGATGATCGCCGTGGCGCGGCAAAAACGCGACTCGTCGGCCCTTGAAGTTGCCGATCCGAATCGGCGCGCTGGGCATCCCGAAGGGGGTCTCGATCTCCTGAACCTCGATGATCTCCAGCCCTTCCAGATCGTAAAGCCCGCTTCCACCGATGATGGCGATCGGGACGCGTTGGTCTTCCATACTCATCTTCACTCCCATTTATACTGCGATTGGCCGCTTCTACGAGTTTCGGTGGGCCGTGGCTTATGATGCGACTTGCCGTGATTGCGTTTCAAAACGGCTTCGATGGCTCGACTCCCTTTTATCAAATTGGTGGGGTAGGGCAAGGGGCTGGCGAGGCGCTTCTGAGGTGCGACCGGGCCCCTCCGGTCTCGCTCACGCTCGGCCCACCTCCCCACGGCCTGGACTACGGCCGGCGGAGAGGATGATCGTCGGTTCTCTGGATCCTTTCTGATTGTTGGGTCGGAATCCCAAAGCGCCTCAACAAGCCCACCCAACAACCCGAAGCGCTTCATCAGGCCCGCGTAAACCCTCTCCGGCGCCCGAAGTTCAGGGCGCAGGGGAGGTGCCCGAAGGGCGGAGGGGACCGGCCGCAGCTCAGAAGCGCCTCAACAATCCCATTTCACCCTCCCTTGCCTCGTTACCCCTTGCACCCACTTTCCCCGCAAGCTATTGGTTGGGGGAGCAAATCACCGACGATCACACCGACCGAATATGAGGAGAAGAGATGAGCAACCCGGCCCTGACCCAATTGACGGAAGACGAGACCATTTTTCAGGAGGCGGTCAAGAGTTTTGCCCGCGCCGAGATCGGCCCGCTGGTCACGAAGATGGACGAGAAGCAGTCTCTGGACGCCTCGGTCATCGAGAAGTGTTTTCAGATGGGATTGATGGGCATCGAGGTGCCCGAAGCCCTCGGGGGATCGGGAAGCTCGTTTATGACGGCAATCCTGGCCATCGAGGCGTTGGCCTCCGTAGACCCCAGCGTCTCGGTCTTTGTCGATGTGCAAAATACGCTGGTGAATAACGCCCTGATTCGGTGGGGCAGCGAGGCGATTAAAGAAAAATATTTGCCGAAGATGTGTCAGAAATGGGTCGGGAGCTACGCGCTCAGCGAATCGGGAAGCGGCTCCGATGCGTTTGCCCTGGCCACGCGCGCCGAAGACGCCGGAGATCACTGGGTTATCAATGGCTCCAAGCTGTGGATCACAAACGGTGCCGAGTCCGATCTCTTCATTGTATTTGCCACCATCGATCCCGACGCCGGCTACCGAGGCATCACCGCGTTTCTGGTGGAGCGGGACTTCGAAGGATTCACAGTCGGCAAAAAAGAGGACAAGCTCGGCATTCGGGCCTCGTCCACCACAGAACTCCTCTTTGACGGCTGCAAGGTGCCCAAAGAAAACGTCCTCGGCGAGGTTGGGAAGGGCTATAAGGTCGCCATTGAAACCCTCAATGAGGGGCGGATTGGCATCGGCGCCCAGATGATCGGGCTGGCCCAGGGCGCCTTCGACGCGGCCATGGATTATATGAGCGAGCGAAAGCAATTCGGGACCCCCATCTCCGCTTTTCAGGGCGTGCAATTTCAATACGCCCAGCTCGCCACCGAGATCGAGGCCGCCCGCCTGCTGGTGTACAACGCCGCCCGCCTTAAAGACGCCGGACTGCCCTTCTTGAAAGAGGCGGCCATGGCCAAATTATATACCAGCCAGGTAGCCGAGAAAGCCGCCTCGCAATGCGTGGAATTCTTCGGTGGAGTGGGATTCACCAAGGAATACCCGGCCGAGAAATTCTATCGCGACGCCAAGATCGGCTCCATCTACGAGGGCACCTCCAATATGCAGCTTCAGACCATCGCGAAACTGCTGACGAAGTGATGGAGCGCCCGTTGCTCCCCTAGGCTCGACCTGTCACACTGAAAGGCCCGTTACGAAACCGGCCTGTGATGGAGAGCACTATGGCTGATGAGATGGCTACAAAGTGGGCAGTCCTTTTGGCACTCTTGAGCGTGGGTCTTTCGTCCTGCGCGATGGAGATGAATCAGAACAGCTTTGTCGACCTCCAAGACCGACCCTCGCCGCAGAATGAGCGGCTCTACGAGGGGGAGTATGTATTGGTATATAGCGACAGCCACTTCTTCGAAGTTTCCGACGATAGAGACCGGTATCACAGGGCCTATTCCTGGTCTCGTTCGGAGGCCAGTGGGGCATTTGCGCCGGCTATCGTGGTGGAGGTCGTCGCCGATCACGGGGAATTGATCGAGGTTCGCAGGACGCCCACTTCTGATGAACCGGTCTGTGATACTCGGGGGATTCACCGGAATTCACCGGTGGAGTTGCGCTATTTTGTGCTGCGCGAGGACCTGGCGCTGACGGTGAAGGAACCCATCTCCTATCGCTACGAGGACGGCACCGGTTTTGATGTACAGCCAGGCCTGATGCTTGTGCCCGGCGGGGAGCCGGGGCGATATCGCACCTGGCATGATGAGTTTTCCTTCACCGTTGATCTTCCCGACGAGCACGTGGGTTTGGGATTTGTGGAGGTCGAGCCGTTTGAGGCTGAGAATTTTTCGAACCAATTGGTCCAGGTCGAGGCC
>SKNI01000254.1 GCA_007120615.1 Myxococcales bacterium
GTCCCTCCGGAGACGCCGCCGCGGATCTTCCAGACGTAGAATTTGATCTCATCGCAAAAATTGCCGAAGCGGCGCATTGCCTCTTGCTGTACCAGATGAGTGCCCAGATCACTGGGGATGGAGTCAAATCCGCAACAATGAACGATGCGAACGCCGCGCTCTGTCGCCGCCTCATGATGGGTGTCGATCATCTGGCGAATCCAGTGGGCCTCGCCGGTGAGGTCGCAATAATCGGCGCCGCCCTCAACGCAGGCTGCCACGAGTTCGCTTCCATATTCCGAATAGGGCCCCACCGTAGAACAGATCACTTTGGTCTGGGCGACCAGAGCATCGAGGCTATCTCGGTCGAAGCAATCGGCTTTGAGCAGCGCAAGATCCTGGAAGTCGGGACCGAGTTGTCGGCGGACTTCTTCTAATTTGGTCTGATTTCGTCCCGCCAGAGCCCACCGAAGATCCTGGCAATCCGGTGTCTGGGCCAGATATTGGGCTACCAGAGAACCGGTAAATCCGGTGGCTCCCCATAAAATAAGATCAAAACGGTCGCTGTCGGTCACGGTGGCATCCATGGTCAGTAGAAAAACACATTCATCTCGGTCGTCGGCGACGATAACAGCCGCCGGGTTCGGGCTCAATATTGGCCGGCGCAAAAGTGGGATTTATCTTTATCAGAGCGTCTTTGAATCGCGTTTGCCTGACAAACCAATTTCGGGAGGGATGATATGACACGAACGATCGCGGTGATCTGTGGAACTTCGGATCAACAGACCATGAGAGTGGCCGCCCAACTGGCCACCCGGCTGCAGCAGCAGGGCAATCAGATCGAGATCTATGAAGCGGGCAATCTCTCGGAGAACTTTCAGCCCCGGACCTATGACGGGGTCATCGTGGGCGCGGCCATGGAAGGGGGTGAGTTTCCCATAGAGGTCAATCGAGTGATTCGCCATCTGCGGGCCGATCTCCATGAGATGCCGTCGGCCTTCTTCTCGATCATGAGTTCGGGGGATGACGAAGAGAAGATGAGAGAGCATAACGAGGCGTTTTCTCAGCGAACCCAGTGGTATCCGGTGGTAATGGCGGCGTTTGTCGACGTGGACAACGGAGCATCTCGGGGGATGATTGAGCGAATGGACTTTGGAGCCATCGGTCGCCGGCGCCTCGGTGAGATCGATTACGGCCGGGATTACGGCAGGGCGGGGGGAAGTGATGTGGGCGATCTGATCGAGCAATTTACCGATCATATCCAGCACGCCGAGGACCATCCGGAGATGCCGATGCGCCCCGGGATGTGAGAGAGTCCGGTGGCGAGGATTGTTTAGAATGACTTAGTCCTTACCTTGTAGAGAGAGTCACCGATGGATCACGAAGCCGCAATTCTCTCGAGGTAGGTTATGGACGTAAACGCCCGCATTGCCCTGTTATACGGAACTGGAGAGGGCCATACGCGCAAGATCGCCGATCATATCGCCACCCATCTAAAGGAGATGAATCACCGGGTCGAGCTCTTCGACGTACAAAAGCTCCCCGGTGATTTTTCGCTGGATGGATACGACGGGGCCATTATCGGAGCCTCGATTCACGCCGGTAATTATTCGCGGGCCGTCAAAAACGCCGTCCGTGATTATAAGCAATGGCTGAAGACCTCTCCGTCGGCCTTCTTTTCGGTCAGCCTGACGGCGGCGGAAGAGAGCGAGCAAGCAAAAGAGCAGGTCCAGGCCTATATCGATGATTTCATCGCGAGGTCCGACTGGCATCCGGTTTTAGTGGCCTCCTTTGCCGGGGCGATGCCCTTTTCCCGGTACGGGTTTATGAAGCGAATGCTCATGCGGGCCGCCGGTCGGAGGCTGGAGGGGGAGGGCGATTTCGACACCACCAGAGATTATGAATATACGGACTGGGCTTCGGTGGATGAATTTATCGAACAATTTCTGAGCCATCTGGGGCTTGCAGGTGAGAGCAGTGGGGAGTCGAGGCCGTCTGTTTGAGGTTTGGTCAATAAGGCCGATAAATAAAGGGTTACAACCCTTTAGCGGAGGAGGATTCCACAAAAAGATCAAAAAAGTTGAATAAAAATCGCGGGCAAATGCGACCAACTTCATGTGAGACGAGATCCATAATGAAGTTCAAACTCCTCCATGGGAGCGTGCCCGGTATGAAACGGTTTTTTTCGATTGGAATTCTTCTGCTGAGCCTGTCGCTGACTCCTCAGCTGGCGATGGCTCAGTCCACCACCGAGCGTCCGACGCGAACGACGACGACCACCGAGACGACGGTGATCTTTGCGCCCGGGTGGTTTCTGCTCGCCATCTCCCCCTATACGAGTTCGACGACCACCACGGGGATCACCACGGCAGGAATCGTGGGGATGACCATGAGTACGGCTCGGCTTCTGTTGCCGAAGGGACGTGCCTGTCCACAGGCGGTGGCTTATCTGCGTAATAATCATCGCTCCCTACAGGATGATCTCCTGCTCGGAGGGGGAGCGACTATCGACGAATTGGCCTTTTTGATGGAAATTCCTGACCAAGAGCACCAGGACTTTGCAAGGACTCTGCGAGACAATCGAGAGAGTCTTCTTCCCTACCTCCATCCCGAACTCGATGAGGAGGATGCCACCGCTTTTCTGACAGGTGTGAAGGCGCTTCGTGGGTAAAATCTATCTACGCATCCTGGTCCAGATTGGTCCAGGGGGGCTCATTTATCGATGGTGGGTCCGTGTTTCTCGTAGCCTCTCCTCGGCGGCTCGTGTCGCTTCTCGCATCGGAACCGCACCGGCTTCACGTACTTGAGTCGGCATATATTGAGACATATCGATCTCGTGCAGATTGGGGGCCTTTCCACCTTCGAATAATTCGTGCATTCCCGTCTCTTCTATATGCCTGATTCCCTCTCTGGCTTCCGGGCTATATTGCTCGACATAATTCGGGCGAAAATCGAGCTCGGGAGGCGGTTCAGCATGTAGATTTTCGAGACGCCTTCTCTCGTGGGCTGCCGCGACCGACTGCTCGGGGGTCATGGCATCGGGATCACTGAACTCGATGACGTGACCACTATCCTCTCCAAAACTAGATCTGCTGGATTCTTCGGCCACGGAAGCGGGATTTAAAAACATCCACAATGCTACGGCTCCCATAAGCGCCAGGAGCACCAGCATGGCTATCTCGGAGTTTCTTAGCTCCTCGGGAGTTTCCTGTTCATCCTGGGAGGCTTGAGGAGCTTGAAAGGGTTTTTGCATATCTGCCATTTTCGGGCCACTCCATTTTGAATAAACCAGAGTCTGTGTAGATCTCCATCAGGATAGATAAACCTGGATCATTTCGAAAGCCTGGTTTTAGGAAGGGTGTAATCCAGGCTCGGGCTCGCACACCAAAGGTGGCGCCGAGGCCGTTATGCTATGAATTCACTATGCTGGCAGAACTCTGCGAGAACTTATTGGCCCATCACCGAAATCACCGACGTTTTATGGGTGGTTGGGTCTTGTGTGGCGTAGACACTGATGAAGTGCTCATCACGTTGGAATTGAATCAACTCTCCATAACCCTGCATTCCGGGCATGTTTTCAACGACGTGATCCATGATCACGCCGGCTTCGGAAGGTTGCCAGCCGCGGCGGGGCATGACCTCTTCGTAGAAATCCAACACATTATGTGGCCCAGCGCTGGTGGTAAATTGATTCATCACGAAGGGTTCGTTCTCTAACGCGGCGAACCGGGTGGTTCGATCGCAGCCGATACAGGGGGGAAGTTCCAATTCCATGCTGTGATTGGCTTTGGGCTCGCTGATGGCTTTGGGGTCGAAGCCGTGGTCTGCCCAGGTGGCCGTTACGTTGGAGCCACCGGTGCGCTCATCATAGATGGCTTCGATAAAACGAAATCCTGCGGTGCGTTTTTCGATATCGACGAAGCCGTCGGCGCCGACTTGCGATTCGAGCTGCCGGTGGAGCTCATCGGAGTCTTGAGCTTTAACGGGTGGGATGATCCCTGAGAGTTGCATAGAATAGGGAGTGCTAAACTGGGGAACCAGCTCCCCATTGAGTTGAGCGCGATTCAACTCCAATTGCTGAGGAACCCAGTTTTCACCGCTCAGTTGTTCGAGGGTCTCGTATTCGGACGCCAGATTATCAAAATCGAGATCGGTGAAGTGATTGGTCTCATGAACCTTGGAGTTGATACCGGCCTTAACCAATCGCTTCTGAAGAGCCAGGTTTAACTCGTCTGGGCGCAGTGAAGATTCGCCGACGGCAAAGTAGACGAGGTTGCCATTCCAATCATAGGCCTCGGGCTCCAAGCCATTATCTCGCAATACTCGCCCAAAGCTGCCGTGTTGACTGACAGATGCAGGATGGAGATTGGTGACATCGGCCTGTGCTTCGGAGACATCTCCCTCGTCTGTGACCACAAGGAAGATGGCTGCAATGGCTGCGATGACAAAGCCACTGATGGCCAATTTGAGGAATGCTACTGAGGCGGTTCTGAAAGACATGATATCTCCGATAAACCAAAAGGTGAAACAAGTTCGTGACCAACCAGGCTCAACTAAGTGAAGAGTTAATCGCCGTCGCCATCTGGCGGCTCAAGTTCCGGCGGGATTTCTTCGACGCAATTTGATCCGTCGGCATCACAGGTTACGACGACGTCGTACCATTCGCCGTCTGGCCCCTGCACGGGAGTTGTGGTGGTCACAGGTTCCCCGTTGTTGGCACCACCGGTATCGGTGTTGCCTCCGCTGAATTTACAGCCGCTGCTGGGAGAGGACGGACTCCACCAGTTGATCTTGGCGGCATCTCGGTAAGCATCCTCATCGCGCAACTCGAAGTAGGTCATCAAAGACCCGAAAAGGTGGGGTGTAGCGCGGGGGGCGACGGAGGCGACGTAATGCGATTGTACATCGCCGCTCATGCCGAAGCCGGCATAATCAAAGGAGCGATCGTCGATGCCGTAGGAGATCCCGTAGTTGATGCCTGCGGCGATGCCCGGTCTCGCTCCCGTAAATGCCATGATCGTCGACCAAACACCCGATCCTTGAGGAGCGCCCATCATATCGTCATTGAGGGTTACGGCGTGACTGGGCTCACAGAGAATGCTTGAGAGTTGGAATTTGGGCTCAATATTGTTCCACTCGTGACCGAGAATGGATTTGGCCCCTAACTCGGGGTACATCCCGGTCCCGGCGGCCAAGGAGTCAATCCCCCAGAAGGCACCGTGGAACCTGTGTTTGCTGTAGTCTTCGAGATTCCAATAATAAAATTGCGACTCAATAAGCCCTCCCGCCGGAGCCATATTAGTAGGCAAGCTGTTTCCTCGCTGCTTGTCGACGGCATCTTCCCAGAGCGCCGCGGAGGCCGCCTTTTTGCTATCCAGAACGTTATGGTGAAGCGTAGTAACGCTGGAGATGCCAAGAAGAAAGATCAAATATACCGGCAGCGTAATGGCGAACTCCGTCATCGCCGTTCCCGATTCGGAGCGGTGAAAGCGTCGAAGAAAGCGTCGAATGCCTGGGGGGGTTATATTCATCATTGTGTTAATCCTTCCATATCATCTGCAGAATAGGATTGTGAAACACCATACATATAGACAAGGTCACCAGCCATATTGCCGAGGGACGTCAAATCGCCGCTGAAGATACTGCCGCTACCCTGGACAACGGTCCCGAGAGTGGAAGCAAAGGCGAAATAGGGAAGCATATCGGTGTAAATGGCATGCAGACCCACGGATTGTCCGGCGATGGCATCACCGAAATCTTCACCAGGCAATACGAGAGGCCTCAAGCGGGCGGACCACCGAGGAGACCACATATGGGGCTCGGACTTGGTAGAGAAGAGGTTGGAACCGAAGGGACCGGGCGTGTAGCTGAGGACCATGCTAAGAGCCCCACCAATCCCGCCGGGCAGGGCGTTTTCGACCCACTTCGGTTGCCAGGTGATTTCACTTCGAGCCAGGGCCCATTGTCCATCGGCCTTAAATGAGGGGCGCTCGGTGTGATCGTTGAGGAACCCATCATATTGTGCGTCTCGATTATCATCATAGCCCAGGTTCATATAGGCGAGGGTGATATTGGAGGTGCGCAAGAGCCAATCATCACCGTCGACTTGCCAGTCCATCAGCTTCTCTACATCCAGGGGGAATGCAAAATCCAATACGCTATCGATGAGGGGAATGCTGTCGCCGCCCATGCGGAAATAGCAACCCGAGGCGGTGGCCTGGCCGGCGAGGTTACCGACGAGCCAGTCCCCGGAGCTCTGGGTGACGATGGGCCAGCCGCCGCTGTCATTCCATGCATCGAAAGCGGTCAGGATATGCTCCACACTCAACAAAAATTCGTTGCAATAGCCGAGCTTGCTGGTGAAGTTGGTATCGCGCTTCGATAGGGGAAGTTCATCAAAGATGTCGGTCTTGGGTGGCAATTGAACGGCGATATTGGTGTCAAATTGTTGATCGAAATCAAGGATGGCGGAGTAAGCGTCGTTAATATAGGAGGGGAGGATGGCTTCCGGCCCCGGCCAGGCAGCGGTAGCGGTAGCGCCATTCTGAACGCCTCGCATCATATTTTCGGTCATCCCCCACCAGGGAGTGAAGTGCATTAAATGTTTCTGGAGCTCGTCGAGCAACTCGATCTCATCTTTGAGTCGATCCAGGGCCCGTCGACCGACAGCGAGCAGAGCGGCCACCTCCACCGCGATCTGAGCGGCGCCGATGCCGCAGATGACGCACCAGTGAAGCCCGGCTGGAAAGCTGCAACGGCTGCAGTGCAGGGCGTTAGTGGTGGCGGCGGAGACGAAGCCGCCGGCCGTGGCCGCATGATAAGCAAACATCACTCGCTTGGAGGTGTTGGCATAGGCGATCACGTTCATCGAGCGGGCTTTTACAGCCGCTTGACTGTAGGCTGCACTATCAGCCGCATTCTGGACCTGGGTGGTGTGCTGTGCACTGGTTCCGGCGTCGAAGAGCATCATCGACGTCAAGAGCAAGATGAGCAACCCGGCGAGAACCAATAAGATGATCGCACCGCCTTGTGAGCGGTCCAGGGCTCGGGTCTGAGAGTGAGCCAGAGTTATCAGTTTTTTTACCATCTTATAACACCGTTTGATTCGGGGGAGGCCAGAGGCGCAAATCCGATTAGGTCATTCAACACCAAAACAAGGGTCGGTTCTCTTTGATCATCAATCAGGGATATCTGCGAACGGCACAACTTGATAGGTAACGGTGTGGGCGCGAACGATCGTCGCGTAATGACCGTCTCGGCCTGCCACCGTTTGAAAAGAGCCAAAGACCTGGTTTGCCCAGGGCATCGCCATTTGTTGATGATAAGAGACCACCGCTTCGATGGTATGATCGGATTCGTTAACCGAATACCCGATCTCCGTGGCACAATGGGCAAACATCAATTTGCGCTGGCCCCGGGACTGGAAGTTGGCAGTATCAAAGAATGTGGCGACGCTCTTTGCGATGCCTGACTCTCCACCGGTTCCGCTTCCGGCGTGCCCCAACGATTCAAAAGCGCTGAGAGCGTGTTCCAGGGTATCGCTACTGCAGGAATTGTTGTTAAACGCAAAGTCCGCAGGGGCTACTGGAGCCAACGTAGAGGCAGCGGCAACCAACGCTTTCTCGCCGACCAGCGCTTCGGTCACTCCGTTTCGGTCTCCCATTGCTTCCGGATGCCACAGGGCAACGGCGCGTGCGGTCTTAAAGGAAGCCAGATTCGTCAAAAGGTGAGCCGTATTGAGGATCGTCAACTGGATAAGCCCCAGGTTCAGAAGGAGAAAGACCGGCAAAACGACGATAAACTCCAGGTAAACAAGACCTCTGGCTTTCACCAGCCGAGGCTGCTTTTTTTCCGATGGCGTGATCAGGAGTTGAAACCCGATATAGAGCATCGCCCAGAAGCAGGCGCTCAGGCCAAGGTGGAAATAGAGTTCAGTCGGTTGTCCCGCATAAAGGCCGTAGTGATACGCCTCGGTAAGGGAGGACCGGATGGCCGGGGGAAGCATGAACCACCAGATTCCAACGAAGATGGTCATCGTACCCGCAGCGTGAAGGGCCGCGTAGCCAAACCATTTTCCCATCTGGGCAGCCCATCTTCGGCCGTTGAGATATTTGATAAAGTGGAGCATGAGGCAATTCCTCTATGCCAGAGTTAAACAACTTGTCGTCAAAAATGCGCGGCAACTCTTCTTAGTGCTCAGGTAGTGCAAAGGATATGCCATGGCGGTTTAAAAGTCAAAACTCAGGGATCAACGAGGATCTCTGTGACAAGGTGGCACGGATGCCTGATGTTTAACGGAATTTCTGTAGTGAGTTGACCCCACCTGAGTGCTCTGATCAGCGTGTCTGTATGGTTGGGTAGGGGGATGTAGGATGAACGCGAAAAAGGCAAGAAAGCGCAGATAGGAGTAGTCAATCAGGAGTTGAAGAAAACTCTTCGAGTCACCGACCGCAGTGGAAATGAGCGGAAAGGAAATGTTGTGGTGTCTTGTACTCGGCTGTCAGAATATATCCGACATCAAAGGAATAAAGATGGCGGCCGGAAAATGGCTGGAATCGGCGAAACTCCAAAAAATATGGAAGGTGGCGTGACCCTCTGGCGTTTACTACACTCGCCGAGCCGGTGACCTGAGCCAAGGAAGGAATTGTGAGCGAAGATTGGGAGAAGTTGGCAGGAGAGAAGGGGGAAGACGTTACTCAGGGGCGCTTTAAGCGAGCCTGGAAATTGGGTTCGATGGGCGCCCGTGTGACGGCATCGAGTATGATCAATAAGGTGGGAAATCGCTTGATCCCCGGTGGTCCGGAGAAGCGCGAAGAGGCGCTGAAAAAGGCGCTGGAGAAGAACGCGGGGATGGCCGTGGAAGTGCTGGGTCAACTCAAAGGGGCGTCGATGAAGATCGGCCAACTTCTATCGGCCGATCCCGAGATGTTGCCAGAGGAGTTCTCTTCGGTTCTCTCTTCACTGCAGCGCGACGCGCCGCCGATGACCTATATCACCGTGCGCGACCAGATAGAGGCCGCATTGGATCGTCCGTTGGAGGCGGTATTTTCTTATTTTGATCCCGAGCCCCTGGGGGCGGCGAGTCTGGGACAGGTACACCGGGCGCGCCTGGAGGATGGTCAGGACGTGGCGGTGAAGGTTCAATATCCCGGGGTTGCCGATGCCTTCGAGAGCGATCTGAAGACTCTGAAATCGGTTCTGGTCTACGCCCGGGCGGTCATGGATAAGGAGCGTCTGGAGGCCTACCTGGCAGAGATTCGGCGAATCATGACCGATGAACTCGATTATACGAACGAGGCTGCAAACCTGGAGCGCTTTCAAGAGATATTAAAAGATCAAGACAACGTCATCTCCCCGAAGCCATTTATGGAGTGGACTCGTCCCACGGTCCTGGTCATGGAGTATATGGAAGGGGAGAAGTTGGACATCGCCCTGGAAGCGATCGATGAAGAAGACCGCCGAAGAGAGATCTTGACGCGGTGGGTGGCTCTCTTTTCCTGGATGTTCCACGAGCAGATGGAGCTGCACGCCGATCCCCATCCGGGAAATTTTCTCCTCGGGGAAAATGATGAATTGGTCTTATTGGATTTCGGATGCGTGAAGAGCTACGAGCCTGAATTTGCCGACGGTTTTTTGGACGTCCTCGACGCCGTCTGGCAAGACGATCGACAGCGGGCAGTGGAAGGGTTTTTGAAACTCGGTTTCGGCTCCAAGAAGGTGACAGCCGAGAATCTGGACCCCGATCTGTTGGCGGAATACAACGCCATCGTATTGGCGCCGTTTCTGTCGACCGAACCCTTTGAGTTTGCCGACTGGGCTCCCGCTCGAGACGGAAAACTATTCATGATGAAACATCCCAGCTTCTTTCGGCTCGCCCCGCCGCCGGATGCGCTCTCCTATATGCGGGTGCTGAGCGGAATCAAAGGGCTACTGGCGAAGATGGATGCAAAGATCGCGGTGGCTCCGATGGCAGTGGAGACGGCGCGCAGGCGGGGTCGGTTGACCGATGATCCCAAAGTATTTGATCGCGATTGAGAAACGAAAAAAGGCACCTGTGGATATATTACCCGTAGATGAGGCTCGAGATGATTTTGAGCGGGCTCTGGCCACCGAAAGACCCGTAGTAGTGGTAGCCCCGACAGGGTCCGGTAAATCCACCCGCCTTCCGATCTGGTTGGCCGAGAGAGCAGATGAGACGACGGGGCCGGTGTTGGTGGTGGAGCCGCGCCGGGTAGCCTGTCGGTCGCTGGCCACCTATCTGGCAGAACAACGCGGGGAATCAGCGGGGGAGAGCATTGGATACCGGGTTCGGTTCGATGATCGCTCATCAAAGGCGACGCGAATTTTATTTGTGACGACGGGGATCGCGCTGCGGATGATCGCCGGCGACGGTCCGTCGGCATTTTCATCGGTGATGATCGATGAATTTCACGAGCGAGGCTGGGAGGTCGATCTTTTGGGCGCAGCCCTGATGGAGAGCCGCAAGGCCGGGGAGTTCAACGGCCCGCTTATCTTTACATCGGCCACGGTAGACGCGGCTTCCATCGCGCGGAAAATTTCAGCGGAAGTCGTGGAGGCCAGCGGGCGAACCTTTCCCGTAGATATCTCCTATCGCGAGGGTGTCACGGGGCCCACCTCCGACGGACTCTCCGCCCGAGTCAGGTCGGCCGTGGAAGAGGCCATCGGCGGGGATGATGGTGATATTCTGGTATTCTTGCCGGGGAAAGGTGAGATCTCCGATTGCGAGTCCGCCCTTACGGGAGTGGCCTCGCGCGAAAATATAGACGTGGTGGGAGTCCACGGAGGGCTGCCGATGAAGTTTATCTCCCGAGCTTTTTCGAAGGGGACCGGAAAACGTCGGGTCTTTTTGTCGACCAACGTCGCAGAGACTTCGTTGACGTTGCCCGGAGTGACCACGGTGATCGATAGCGGTCTGGCGCGGATGAGGATTCATCGCGGGGGCCGTTCGGCGCTTGCGATGGTGCCGATTTCGCTGGCGTCTATGGATCAGCGGGCCGGGCGCGCAGGGAGGGTTCGGCCGGGTCAATGCGTGCGATTGTGGAGCCGGCGCTTTCAGCCCGATGAAGAGACACGCCCAGAGATTCAGCGAATCGAGTTGGACGACGTCTTACTTCAGGCCGCTCGTTGCGGGCTGGAGGGAAAGCGCTTTGATGAAGCGACCTGGTTGACCGAGCCTCCAGAGTTTGCCGTGGAGACGGCCCGGGAGCGCCTTCAGAAGATGGGAGCCTGCAATGAACTTGGAGAGGTCACCGCTAAAGGCCAGAGGATGGCCTCGCTCCCCGTAGGCGGGGACGAGGCGCGAATCTTGATCGACCCGCCAAAAGAATTGGCTGCCACTGTGGCCGATCTGGTGGCCCTTCTGCAGTTGGGAAGAGATCTGATGTTGTCGGGGCGCTATATGAAAGGGCGCTCCTTTGAAGACGTGCGAGAGGCCCGCACCGAGTTGTTGGCAGGCGTCACCGACGAGGTTTTCGTGCAGCTTCATTGCCTGCGCCATGGGAATGCCAGGCGCCACGGACTCCACGGCTCGGCGCTCAAAGAGGCGCGGCGAATTGCCTCCAGTCTGCGGGCCATCTGCGGCGTGACCCCGGGTGATCCCCAGCGCGATCAGTCCGACTTTCCCACACAGGAGGAACTCGCCGATTATTTACTGCGACGGATCCCGGAGTCGGCTTTCGTCGTTCGAAATCGGGCGCTGAAGCGGCGAAACGGCGGGAAAGCGCGCCGGGGAAAGTCCGAGCCCTGGGGAAATGGGGAGATCGAGCTTGCGGTTTGGCCCTTTGAGCCTCCCGTCAGTCCTCGAGCCGATGGAAATCAAGACCTCGATCATCCCGTGGCCGGTCTGGTGCTCGATCACTTCTGGCTGGGGAATCAGGGAATCGGGGTTCGGGGAACGGGTCGGATGGTCTTGCCCTGTAGCTATCAGCAACTCATCGAGGCGGAGATCGGAGAAGAAGAAGTAGAGGATATTCGCGCCGGGACCCGAGGAGGAAAGCCCTATATTCGAGCGAAAGTGGAGAGGACCCACGCCGGAGTCCTTCTGGAAAGTGGGGAGTCTGCGCTCCGCGGGAATTTACTGTGTGAGAAAGCCGCCGAGGCCATTCTGGAAGGGCGAATTTTGCGACCGGCAGGGGAAAAAGTGCTCGACGACCTTCATGTGTGGGATCTGATGGCTCGCTGGCCCGAGGTGGATCGAAGGTGGACCGGGGATGAATCTCCTCCTGAGCCCCAGCTCTACCTGGCGGATCTGCTGGGCCAACTCGGCGTGCAGCGCGACGCTGATCTGATGCTCGTGGAGCCCGAAGATCTACGCCCCGACGTGGTGAAAGCGCTCGGGGCCTACCGTTATGATGTGGAATCCATGGCTGAGGATTTCCCCAGAGTCTGGACGCATCAGGGCTTTTCCTACAGCTGTCGGGTGCGTCCCAACTCCCGGCAGGTGGTGCTGGAGCCGGTCAATAAGAAGTCGGCCCGCGCCGACGATCCGGCAGCCCGCTTCGTGCCTCGCTTTCGAGGATTCTCCGTACAATATAAGAACGCCAGCCGGGTGGTTCCGATCCGGTAAAGGGGAAAACGGTGAGGTTTATTTGTCCAGTCCCGGAACCCGGCGGGTAAACCACGGCACCGCCAGGGTGAGCGTGCGAATCAGCATCATGGCGGTGATCGCCCACCAAACTCCCGCCAGCCCCCAGCCCATCGACGGAGTGGAGAGCAGAATTGCGGCGGCGAGGACCGAAGAAAGAATCATGGCGTACGCCAGGTACCGAAAGGCCTCGGCGCCCATAAAGAGTCCGTCCCACACAAAGACCAGACCGTTTATGGGCTGCAGGATGGCCACGAAGATCAAAATCGGCAGGAGCATCGCCACCGTCTCGGCATCGGTGGTGAAGATGGCCGGCAGATAAGGTCTGGCGACCCAGAATAGTAGACCCAGCAACAGCCCGACGGCGATGCCCCATTGCAAAAGCCGATTCCCAACCGCGCGAGCTTCTTCGGGGGAGTCCTCGCCGATATGGCGAGCGAGGAGAGCCTGCCCGGCGATGGCCAGAGCGTCGATGACCAGGGCTAAAAATCCCCAGAGTTGATTGGCCACCTGGTGGGCAGCCACCTCCACCACCCCCAGGCGCGCGGCCACGGCGGTGGCCAGAGTCATGGTAGCCACCAGGGATCCGGTGCGAATCATCAGGTGTCCGCCGATCTGAAGAAGAGGCACCATCTCCTTGAGACTGGGACGAACCAACTTCACGCCGAAGGCTTCGCGGTGGCGGACCAATAAGAGGTATAAAAAGATCAGCGCTCCGGTCCACTGGGCGATGACCGTGGCGGCAGCGGCGCCGACGATTCCCCAGCCCAGAACGAAGATCAAAATCGGATCTAAGATCAGATTGATGAGATTTAAGACGAAGGAGACCACAAAGGGTGTGCGGGTATCCTGGTAGCCGCGAAAGGCGCCGTGAGAGGCGATCATTATCAGGACGGCGGGACCGGCGAAGGCCCGGACTCTCAAATATTGCGATGCCGGTTCTCGGAGCAGTCCCTCTGCCCCCATAACAGACAGGATGGGATCGGAGAAGAGCAGGAGGGCGGCGGTGGCCATACATCCGACAATCGCTCCCAGACTGAGCGCCTGAATTACAACCCTTCCGGCGGTCTTGCGGTCTCCCCGCCCCACGGCCCGGCCGATTTGAGGGGTGGTGCCGTAGGCCAGAAAGTTAAAGATCAAAAATGTCAGCGCGAAGACGGCAGCGTTGATCCCCAGCGCGCCCAACTCGGCGGTGCCCAGTCGGCCCACAAATGCGGTGTCCACCAGCGAAACCAGGGGATCGATGGCCAGACTTCCCACGGCGGGGACAGCCAGCGCCAGGATCGCTTTATCGTGGCGATGTTTGAGTGGGAGAAGGGACTTCATAATAACAACGGTAGAGTAGAGCCTGGTCTCGATGCGGCTGAGCTTGGGGTTGAGCCCTGGTCCGGCTATACTTAGCTCATAATTGATTGGTTGGCGATCCAGGTGCTCAGGGAGAAGGGGTGAACGTAACAGCGAAAAGAGTTTTGGCGAGTGCGATCGTGCTCGGGCTGTTGGGGTGGTTGGGGTGTAGCGACTCCGAGCCTCAGATCGAAAGGGATGCCGAAGTCGTGGAAGAAGATTCGGGCCCCGAATTTGTAGCCTGGGAGCGGTCCTCGGAGGGCTCCGGTGGGATGCAATGGCTGCGAGGAGATCTGCACGTTCACGCCGCGGGAGCATCCAATGATGCAGCACCGGAGAGTACGCACGAGCGAATCAAGGAAGTCGCCGTGGAGCGGGGATTGGATTTTGTGGTGTTGACCGATCACAGCAATTCCACCGGCAGTGATCCCTGGACTCTGGATGAGGACCCGGAGCTCTTCAATCAGGGACCGGAGTTTCCCTTCTGGGATGAGGTTGCCGAACTCTCCACGGAGTCCTTTCTTCTGGTTCAGGGAAATGAGCTCAGCCCGGTGGATCCGAATACCAACCAGCCCACAGGACATATCGGTTGCATCCCCCGAAGCCTGCAGGATTTCGACCCGGATATCGCCTTCGTCGATCGTCCTCGTGGGGAGGTGACCGGTGGTGAGGCCCTGGAGCAAGCCAGGGATGCGGGATGTCTGACGATTCTCAATCACCCCTACGGTCCCCGGTGGATCTCTTTTGATTGGACCGGGCAAGGGTACGACGCGATGGAGGTCTGGAACGGGGGCGCCGGCTTTGGCTTATACGATGAGCAGGGTATGCAGGCCTGGGCATGTGATTTGTCCCAGGGCCGAAAGGTCACGCCCATCGGGGCCAGTGATAATCACAACGTGGAGATGGAGCCCCCGGGGGAGCTGTTGACTCCTCCGCTGGGAGTGCCCGTGACCTGGGTGTGGACCGCCGAGGTAAACTGGGACGAGATCATCGACGGGTTGTCTCAGGGAAGAGTGGCCATCAGCGATACGGGGGCACCACTGGAGATCGATCTCTTCGATGCGGAGGGCCGCTGGATGGCGATGGCCGGCGGAGAAGTCGGCGAGGCTGAGGATCTCTGGGTTCAAATCCGAGGAGCCCGAAAGGAGTCCGACGGGAGCCGAAACCTGGAGTTGATCAAAGTGCTCCCCGGTGCCTGCGATGACAGGCGCGAGGAGGGGCGGATTATCGTCCCCGAGGCCAATTGGGAAGTAGTAGAGACCTGGAGTATCGACAGGGCAGGGGAGTTTGAAGAGCGCGTTGAAGTCTCGCTGGCCGAAGGAGAGGTGCTCTTTGCCTGGATGGTCCCGGAGAGCATCGAGCTGATGGGCACAGACGCGGCCATCTCGGGGGCGATCTACGCCAGATAACTCAGGCTAAAAGACGGTGCAGTCCGCGCTGGGATCGCAGTCAGTGACGCAGCCGTCTCCGAAGCAACTAAAAGAGCAGACCGCGCTGTCCCGGCAGGTCATGATGCAATCGCCGGCGGGACAGTCGAAGTCGCAGGTGGAGTTATCAAAGCAGGCGAGGGTGCAATTTCCCCCCGCACACTCGAAGTCGCAGATGGCGTTGTCCGCGCAGGTGCGGTCGCAGTTGCCCTCATCACAGCGCCAGGAGCATTGCTGAGAGCCCTCACAGATTTCATCGGGGTCCTCGATCCCGGGACAGCCGGTGCTCAAGAAGAGAAAGAGCGTCAGGGGCAGCAATAATACAGCGATAGAGGAGCGCATCAGCGGGCCTTTTTGTTTTATTCTGACCGATTTCATGAATCATAAATCAGATCATTAAATGAGGCTTCGATAAAACTGGGCACGCCCTGACGATTCGCCACCTCAAGGGCAGGATCAATTATCCTGTCGGGTGGGGCGCATCAGAATATCGTGATATTGCACGTGCTGTGGGGCGCCGAGGACGTGACGGATGGTATCAGCGATGTCTTCGGGCTGCAGGACCTTGTATTGTCCGTAATTCTGTCGAGCTTTCTCGGTGCTCTCGTGAAAGACCTTTGCGAATTCGGTCTCCACATAGCCCGGGCTGATGGAGGTGATGCGGATATCGGAGTCGATGCCTCGAAGTTCCCGACGCAGGCTCTCGGTCAGGGAGCGAACGGCGAATTTGGTGGCCGAGTACATCCCGCCCCCTTCGGAGACGCGGTGGGCCGACATGGAGCTGATATGGATGACGTGGCCGTCGACGTCGCGTCGGCGCATATCTTTGATGGCCTCCCGGGTACAGATGGCCAGGGCCAGGACGTTGACCCCGAGCATCGATCGCCAGCGGTGGTGATCGCCGGTGAGCAAGGACTCCGACTTTCCGAATCCGGCGTTATTGATCAAGACGTCGACGCCGCCGAATTGATCGCGGATCACCTCGAAGAGGGCCATGATATCGTCGTCCTTACAGAGATCAGCGCGGACAGCCAGGGCGGTACCGCCGTCGGCTTCGATCTCTTTGACCAGCTCGCGCAGGCGCTCCTCGCGACGGGCGCAGACGACGACGTTTAAGCCCCTTGCGGCTAACTCCAGGGCAATTGCGCGGCCGATTCCGCTGGAGGCGCCGGTGACCAGGGCGGTTCGTTCTTTCCATCGTGTCATGTCGCTCATAACGTATCTGTCTCTTGTTTGACGTGTGTTTTGACTGGAAATCTCTCGGTCCGCCTTTTACGGATGCTATCTAGATAGAGGAAATATGGTGAATCGATCAAGTTTCGGGATGTTATTGACGGCGGGCTTTTTGATCTCCTGTGCGTCTTCGCCGGAGCCGGTGTCCGAAGAAACACCGGGTGCCGAGGCGGACGAGGTGACGATAGAGCAGGGTGAAGAACGAAAAGAGGTCCAGCCCAGACCGGCTGAAGATCGGCAGGGTGGGCAGTATTTTTACGGTATTCTTCAGAAGCGGGCCCACGCAACCTACGACGAGATGGAAGAAGAGCTTCGCGACTGTGTGCGTCAATTCGGCCCGGATGGCGTGGTTCGAGAGTTGGCCGTGGAGATAGAGCGCCAGGATCGAGGCGCTTCATTTGAAGTGGTTCAATTTGAAGCTCATCCCGA
>SKNI01000277.1 GCA_007120615.1 Myxococcales bacterium
CACTGTCGAGATTCTGCAGACTCAGTCCCGAAACCCCCGACTCCTGTAGCTCCTCTCCCCCCACCCCGGGACGATGCTCCGGACGTTGAGCGTCGGCCAGTGACCCCAGCACAATCCGCTCCGCACGGGGCTCTCCGCCCCGAATATACTGGACCTCGATCTCAGCCCCCGGCGACCGCAGCCCGATTGCATTTCGAAGGGCCGACGGGGTTCGAACCGTCACGCCATCGATGGACGTGATCACATCTCCTCGCTCAAAACCGATCACCTGAGCTGGACTCCCGGGCTGAACGTCGGAGACGACCACCCCTCTTAGTCCACTCTCCAACTCCAGGGCTTCCGTCAACTCCGGCGTCAATTGCTGGATCACCACCCCCAGCCAACCCCGGGCCACAACTCCGTCCTCCAGAAGGCTGTTCATCACCACCTGCACCATATTGGAGGGAATCGCAAACCCCACTCCCTGGTATCCTCCCGAGCGGGTCATGATCGCCGTATTGATCCCCACCAATTCCCCGTCGAGATTAATCAGGGCCCCTCCCGAGTTGCCGGGATTGATCGCCGCGTCGGTCTGAATGAAATCCTCGTAGTCCACGATCCCCATATTTGCCCGACCCATCGCCGAGATGATCCCCAGCGTCACCGTTCCCGAGAGCCCAAAGGGGTTTCCAATGGCGATGACCGATTCCCCGAGACGAAGCCCGTCGGAGTCGCCAAAAGTCATGGCTCGCAGATCTGCGGGGACGTCTTTGATCCGAAGCACGGCGATATCGCTGGAGGGGTCGGTGCCTTCGACCTCCGCTTCCAACTCCCGGCCGTCTGAGAGGGTCACCCGAATACTATCGGCTCCTTCGATGACGTGATTATTGGTCAACACCACGCCCGCCTTATCGATGATCACCCCGGAGCCTATCCCCTGCTGGGTCCGATCACGAGGTTGCTGCGGTTGTTGCTCAGGTCCGAAGAATTGCCGGAAGAAGGGGTCGTTGAACGGAGTAGCCCTGGTCTGAGATCGCACCTTTCGCTCCGTGGAGATCCCCACTACCGATGGCATCACCTGCTCGATGACATCTGGCAGATTGAGCCTCATCTCCATCTCATCGGCGGCGATGGCCGAGACATTGGAAGCCCCTGGCTGCTCCTCTTGGTCTTGCTGCAACTCTTCTGATGTAGCAGCCTGCTTGACTTCATAATCCGGTGATTGAGCCGTGGAAGCCTCCTCTTCCCCTTTGGCCGAGGGCTGAATACAACCCCCACCGATGCCTCCCGCCCCCATCAATGCGATCAAAAAGAAGGCGGTCCAGACCCTTCCACGCTCTTCATTTCTCTCCAAAAACATGAAAAACTCCTCCCGTTTTGCTTTATCAGGGCGTGCTTTAGAGGTGCTTCTCGAGCATCAGAGCAACGCCCGCATTCACTGTCATCACTGCCGAACGTCTACTTTCACACAAAGTAAATCGGCAGAATATTAACGTCAACAACGGCGAATTTCATTCCGAAAGCTCTTAATAATTTGGATCGCTTCGGGGGAATAAGAGCAAGGGAAATCGCAGAGACGCAAAGGGGCGCAGAGGCCGCAGAGGAAAAAATTCAGGGGGCGATCAGAAGACCGCCAATCCATCACAAGATCGACCTTCCCTTTTTAACCTCTGCGGTCTCTGCGTCCCTCTGCGTCTCTGCGATTTCTTTTATTGTCCGGTTTTTTGAGACCTATTGCACCGGGAGCCCTGACCGATATACTTCAGCTATTGAAATTGGTCCTCCATCTTGTTTTTCGTCCACTGGCGGTAGTCCTTATGAAAGCACCTCGATTCGGCGCGCACTTTTTCTCCCTCTCTCTCTCCAGCCTTCTGGCCCTGGCCCTTGTAGCGGGCTGCTCCGGTGATCCCGACGACGTCGACGATCCCGACGCCGGCCATGAAGTCGACGCCGAAGCCGACGCAGACGGCGATGGCGACGGAGAAACCCCGGTCGACCTCGGCCTGGACTCGCTCTCCCCCGAATCGGGCGACCTTGAAGGTGGCACCACCGTCACCCTGAGCGGTCAGGGATTCGTCGACGGACTCACCGTCTATTTTGGCGACGTCGAGGCCACAGAGGTCACCCGCTACGGTGGACTCAGCGCCGAGGCAGTCACTCCGGCCGCAGCCGACGGAATTGGCTCCGTCGACGTGATCGTAGAAAATCCCGATGGCACCCGGGCAACTCTTTCCGAGGCTTTTACCTACACCGAAGAAGCTGTCGTCGATCCCGAAGGAACCGTCGACTATTGCCAACTCCAGCCTCAGGGCACTGTCGAGGCCGAAGCGGGACAGACTTTCGGTCCCCTCCTGGCCTTTGTCTTTGCCGAAGGGGTCACCGAAGGATCCGGCCAGGGCGCCGGCATCGAAGCCGAATTGGGAGTAGGTGCTGACGCCACCGACCTCTCCTGGAGTGAATTGGAGTATCTCGGCGATATCGACGGACTCTCCGCCGGAGACCTGGCCAACGATGAATACGGCCTGGAGCTACGCCTCAACGATCCGGGCGACTACGTGTATCTGGCCCGATTTCGAGCCGCCGATGACGACGACTGGATCACCTGCGGTCTCGAAGGCCCGCTGGAGGCCGACCCCGGCAACGACGACCTCGGGCGCATCGAGATCTCCGAGCCCGTGGAGCCGAGCATTCAATTTTGCCAGACGGAAACCGACAGCATCTCCGTCGAACCCGGCGAAGAGACCTCAGCCATCACGGGCATCGTCTTCGCCTTTGATATCACCCCCGGCGAAGGTCAGGGCGACGGAATCGACGGCCGAATCCTCTACGGACCCCACGCAGACTCCCCCTCAGACTGGACCGACACGGTAGACGCCGATTACCTCGAAGACGTCGACGGCCTCTCCCCAGGCGATCTCTCCAACGATCGCTACAGCGCGACCCTGACCATCGCCGATGAGGGTGAATACGGGTTCATCTTCCAATTTCGTCTCCATGACGGAGACTGGGTCTCCTGTGGCACCGATGAATCCTACGAGTTCAACGAAGAAGCCGTCGGACATCTCGAAGTCGCCGTCGCCGGAGAAGTCATCCCTCGCCCCGAAAATTGCGGCGTTCAATTCCCCATGATCGCTGAATCCATGCAGACCGGAGACGAGATCACCCTCTATGGTCGTATCTTTGAGCCCGGCCTCACCGACCAGGCCGATCTCCCCGATGAACTCCTGGCCGAAGCCCTGATCGGTCCGGCAGATGCCAACCCCGAGGAGGATTTCGCAGCGTTCACTGTCCTCTCAGCGACCCGAAACCCCGACTATATCGGTGACGACTTCGAGGAGTTCGAGACCACCTTCACCATCAGCGAAGCCGGAACCCACGCCTATGTCTACCGTTTCAGCCTCGACGACGGCGACAACTGGACCTACTGCGGCATCGACAGCCTCCGCACCGAAGACGACATCGACCCAACCCGCTTCGGCGCCATCGTCGCCTCCGACGACACGCCCGAGCCCATCAACTATTGCCATACTTGGCCCGAAGCCCTGACCGGCGACGCTGACGCCGACGGCCCCGAGATCTCGATGGAGATCTTCCACGACGGCGTCACCAATCAGGCCGGCGCTCCCGGCGACAGCGGCGAGTTGGAAGTAGAGGGTGGCTTTGGCCTGGCGGGCACAAACCCCGCGCTCTCCGGCTATCATTGGACTTCCCTCGCCTATGCGGGCACCTCCCCGGGACCGGAGGATAACCACGAATTCGAAGGCTTGCTCTACGAGGAAGCCGACGCTCCGGCAGCCGGCGACTACCACGCCATCACCCGAGCCCGTCTCATCGGCGAAGAGACCTGGACCTATTGCACCACCGACCAGGCTCAGGGCGACTTCCTCCTCGATCCGCTTCGGGCCACTACTCTGGAAGTTCAATAGCCGACGGAGCTTTCCGATCGCAGACACTTCCGATCTCAGGGTCAGTGGGTTATAAGATCGTCATGAACCGCCTCCTACTACTTACAACTCTCGTCATCGCCCTTTGCTCCGCCGTCGCCTGCGAGCGCGTCGGCGACTGGGTCGAGGGCGAGTGCGAAGATGGCCAATTGGATCAACCTCGCTATTGCGACCGGACTGGCGATCTGGTGGCGGACCGCTCTCCCGACGGAGAGCGCTGGCTCGACCCGGAGACCCTCATCTTCGCCTACACTCCTGTGGAAGATCCCAGCCAATATCGTGAAGCCTGGGAGGGGTTTTTGAGCCACCTCGAAGAAGTGACCGGCCGAAACGTTCAATTCTTCGCAGCGCAGTCCAACGCTGCTCAGATCGAGGCCATGCGGGCGGGCCGACTTCATATCGCCGGATTCTCAACCGGAGCCGTGCCCCTGGCCGTAAATTGCGCCGGATTCATCCCCGCCGCCATGATGGCCATGGGTCAGACCTACGGCTATGAGATGGAGCTCATCACCCACGTCGACAGCGGTATCGAGTCCATCGAAGACATCAAGGGCCGCTCTCTGGCGTTTACGTCACCCACGTCGAACTCCGGCTTTAAGACCCCCACCGTGCTGCTCCAGGAAGAATACGATCTCATCGCCGAGAGAGACTACGAAGTCGCCTACTCCGGCGGCCACGACAACTCTCTTATCGGCGTGCACCGGCGGGACTACGACGTGGCCGCCGTGGCCAACGAGGTCACCAATCGAATCATGGACCGCGGCAGAGTTCCCCGAGAAGAGATTCGGGTCCTCTACACCTCTGATACCTTTCCAACCACCGGTTTTGGGACGGTCTATAACCTGACCCCCGAGCTCACCGAGAAGATCCGGGAGGCATTTTTCACCTTTCCCTGGGAGGGCTCGGCACTGCAGCAAGAATTTCCCGCCGATCAATTTCTACCCATCACCTACCAAGAACATTGGTCCATGATTCGACAGGTCGACGGTGTATTCGAAGACGGCTATAGCTGTCGCTGACGTTCAGTCTACCGAGCCGTCCGCATACCGGAGCGCGGACGTCCTCGTCCGTAAAACAAAGGAAGTAAGACGATGTTGGTCATCAAAGGTTTGCTCAAGCGTTACCCCGACGGATTCGAAGCCCTCAAGGGTATCGATGTCACCATCGAGGACGGACAACTGGCCGCCCTCATCGGCCCCTCGGGCGCCGGAAAGAGCACCCTTATCCGCTGCGTCAATCGCCTGGTCGAGCCCACAGAAGGCACCATCGAGCTCGACGACCG
>SKNI01000293.1 GCA_007120615.1 Myxococcales bacterium
ACATGCGAATAACGAAAAATCAGGTTTTTTCATGGCCTTAGCTTCTTCTCAAGAGGGGAAAAGTGGTTCCCGAACGACCACGGTCACCATCGGCCATCCCTCCTGAGGGGTCAAGACGCTAAGATGTATATAAGTGTTTGTAATTGTTAGGTTTTGTTGGTTTTTATGTGGGATATATGCACACATCCAGCGTCTTGATTATACGGTCACAGCATCGAACCCGGTCAGTCCCCACTGGCTACCGGCAAAAAGATCTCAAAGCAGGTTCCCTTGCCCGGTCGGGTCTTGACGTTGATATAGCCCTTATCTTCTTTAACAATCCCGTAGACCGTGGTCAGGCCCAGTCCGGTGCCATTTTTCCCCTTGGTCGTAAAGAAAGGGTCGAAGATATGAGGCAGCACCTCCGGATCGACCCCTTCGCCGTCGTCACAGATACGTAAAACGGCCAGATCGGTCTTTATCGGTCGGTCTCGCGTTGGAAAGTCGGGGTCTCCCTCCGATATCTCGGCAGTCTCGATCGTCAGAGTGCCTTTTCTCTCCATGGCATCCTGGGCATTGAGGATGAGATTCATCAATACCTGATGGAGATGGGTCTCGTTGACGATCGCCTCGGGGCTCCGCTTGGCCAGGTTCAGCTCGATTTTGACGTCTTTGGACAATACCCGCTCAAACATCACCGCCATGGGGCGAATGGCGTCGTTGAGATAGACTCGCTTCACCTCCATCGATTCCTGACGTCCGAAGGATAATAGTTGTTTGGTCAACTCTACCCCTCGATCGGCGGCGCCTTCGATCTTGGCGATGCTCATCTTCAATTCATCGGGCTCCTCCAGTTGCATCTCGGCCAGGCCGGAGTAGGATTTGATGATGGTCAATAGATTATTGAAGTCATGAGCGATGCTGCCGGCGAGCATACCCAGCGCGTTGAGCTCCTCGCGCTGGCGCATCCCGATCTCTAATTCTTTTCTCTCCGTAATATCCACCACGAAGATAAGAACCGTATCTTCGCGCTCCCCTTCGGGATTGGGATAGATCATGCGCACCGGATTGCCCCAGACCTGATGGCCGTCTTTCCGCCTGTAGCGAGTCTCCATCTCAAAATAATGGGTCTCTCCCCGGTAGAGTTCATTGAGTGAGTCTTCCAGAATAGTCCGGTCGTAATAATCGGTGAGAGCGAGCAAGGACATCCCGTCGAGCTCGTCAACGTCGTATCCTACAAACTTCTGAAAGACCGGATTGGCATAGCGAATACGGTTGTCCCGCGTGACTTCGACGACCCCGATGGGTAATTCTTCAAAGAGTTTTCGAAATCCGTCGCGTTTAGAGTGCATGACAACCTCACCAGAGTCTTCAGTACGCGTTTCGATCAAAAGTTAAGCACGAAGATTCTGTGGGCGGAGCAGATGTCCCTTGCGGAATGGGATGTGCAAAAGATTCGTTTTTATTGAATACTGTGGACCTAAACTTTCATGTGAACGATGTAAACCACGAAGGGAATCACCATGGCCCCCGTCGGCATTCGAGTATTATTGGTGGAGGATAATCCTCTCCACGCCCATCTTCTGCAGGGATTTCTCAAGGAATTGGGACATCCCCCGTTTCCGGTGCATTGGGTGACCAGTCTGGAGGAAGGGCTTAAAGTCGCCGGGGAAGAGGACTTCGAGGTGGTTCTTCTGGATCTGGTACTCCCCGACAGCCAGGGGCTGGAGACCTTTTTGCGCTGGAAATCAGCCGCTCCACAATTGCCGGTGGTCGTATTGACCGGTCTTGATGATATGGAATTGGCCACCCGGGCGGTGGAGAATGGAGCTCAGGATTATCTGATCAAAAATCAGATCAACCGGGCATTGCTGAGTCGATCCCTACGCTACACCGCGGAGCGAACCGGAGCCGGTGGTCGGGAATGGGATTGCCCGGTACTTCGGGCGGCCCATCAACAATTTTTGCAGGCTGCCGAGTACGTGGAGTTGAGTCCCGAGCTTCAGGAGCGATGGCTCTTTCCGAAACGATCCCACGTATTTTCTCTGCCCTTTCGCCGCGACGACGGCTCGGGAGTTGAAAATATCTTTGCCTACCGGGTGAGCCACATCACCTCGCAGGGGCCGCTCCTTGCGAATTGCGAGCTTCAGGCCAATCTGGCTCTGGGAGAGTTGGCGGCCCGGGCGATGAATATGAGCTGGCAGAGCGCCCTTTTCGGATTCCCCTTCGCAGGCGTCCAGGGAGGGATTCGGGTCGATCCCAGGGGGGTAACCGAATCGGAGAAGGAGCAATTGGAGGAGCTTTATCGCGAGGAATTGTCGGACCTGAGCACATCAAAACAAGATATTTTCTTTGACCGTGAGAGCGAAGAGAGCATCGAAGAGGCCGCCGGTGCGGGGCTCGGCATTCTCATCGAAGCCGGAGCCTCTCAACTCGATCTGGATCTGCAGGGGGCGACGGCAGTGATCTTAGGCGTGGGCACAAGGGCCCGGGCCACAGCTCGTTTTCTGAAGGATAAAGGCGTGCGCATTGTGGGTATGGGAGAAGCGCCGGACAAGGAAGAGCTTCTCCAGAAGCCCTGTGATATCATGGTCATTCATGAGAAGAACCTTCGACTTACCAGCTGGGATGTCAACCTGATCAACTGCCGGCTTCTGGCCGAAGGGGTTAACGATTCGATAACTCCGGAACATGATCAATCCCTGGAACAACGGGGGATCCTGGTTTTGCCGGATATACTGGGAGGGGGAGGTTTTCTCATCGAGTCTCACCGGCAGTGGAAAGAGGGTTCAAATGAGAGGGAGCGAACCGATCAAATTCTGGAGCAGATGCTGATATCGGTTTTTGAGCGAGTACAAGCCCGCAGTCAGAAAGAGAAGCTAACCCTTCGGCAAGGCGCCTTGTGTGAGGCGCTGGAGGCCCTGCAACGACGCTCCGACGGCGGGAGCTTCTTTTGAGACGATTAGCAGATCACAATGGCGAGAGAAGGCCGATGAGCTTCGATGACCGGGCCATGCGGGGCTGGGCGGCTCTGGGGGTCGCTCTGGTGGGCTTGAGCCTCACCATATGGAGTTGGAGCTGGATCGATAATGCGGAAGACGCTCTTCTGGAGGCTCAATTTCAACGGGATGCCGAGATCATCGCCGGGATGTTTCAGCGGGAATTGGACCAGATCTTTGCGGCCACCGCTTCGCTGGAAGCGTTCTTTCGGGGAAGCATCGAAGTGGAGCGCCACGAATTCGATACCTTTGCCGAAACCGTGGCCCTTCCGGTCACTCAGATCGAGTCCGCTCACTGGCTCCCCCGAGTCTCCCATGAGGAGCGGCGACGCCACGAGAGGGAGGCCTCCGAGATCAAAGGATATCCCTACGAGATCCAGCAACTCAGCGAGGACGGTCAGTGGGTTCGGGCCGAGGAGCGAGAGGAATATTATCCCTCATTTTTCAACAAAGCAGCCGAGCCCTCGGTATGGACGGCCGGCCATGACTGGGCCTCCGATCCCGGTGTGGCTCAAGGACTCAAGAGGTCGGTAGAGGCGGGCACCTCGCTGATGATCGGGGATCTCCAGCGCCATCCCCCGGGCCTACGACCCGAACTCCGGACCTATTTTCTGGTGGTCGCCCCCCACTTCGATGCTTCCCTTCCCACGGGGACTGCGGCGGAGCGCCGAGAGGCTTTGCTGGGGTTTGTGGCCGCCTTCGGTCGTACCAGTACGCGAGACGAGGTACCGCCCCGGGTGTTTTTGCCCTCCTTAAACTTCTTTCTCATCGAGGAGTTGGAGGAAGAGGCTCCCAGAGTGATTCACGCCTACCCGGCGGTGGAGGGGGGCCGCAGCTGGGAAGCGGGTGAGGAGGCCCATGCCGAGTTACAATTTACCCAGCCGCTGCGAGTCAACCTGGCGAGTTGGGCGCTCCAGGTCGATCCCTCCCCGGCGTATATTCAAGCGCGAACCTCCCAGATTCCCCTGGCATTTTTCTTCGTCGGACTTCTGGGAACCAGCATTCTGGTGGCGTTTATCTTCTCCGTAGTCGGTCGCGCTGATCGGGTGCGCCATCTGGTGGAGGAGCGGACGGCAGAGTTGAAGAGTGCCCGGGAAGAGGCGGAGGCCGCGACCCGGGCCAAGAGCGAATTCTTGGCCAATATGAGCCATGAGATCCGCACCCCGATGAACGGAATTATCGGGATGCTGGAGTTGGTCCAGAGCACCGATCTGGCGCCCCGACAACAAGAATATATCCATCTGGCCCGTCAATCGGCCCGGGGGATGCTCCGGCTTATCAATGACATCTTGGACTTCTCCCGGATCGAAGCCCGGCGCCTGCGGCTGAGGCGTGTGGAATTTGACCTCGAAGCACTCATCGACGAGACCTTACAGACCATTCGTCCCCGAGCCAAAGAGAGCGAACTCCGGGTTCGATATGTCATCGCCGAGGATTGTCCGCAGTGGGTGACCGGGGATCCCGGGCGATTGCGCCAGATTCTGCTCAATCTGGTGGGAAATGCCGTCAAATTTACCGATGAGGGCTCCGTCGTGGTGGAGGTCCGAGTCATAGAGAGTGACGCGGAGGAGAATATCCTTCATTTTTCGATCTCCGATACGGGTCCGGGCATCGAGCCTAAGAAGCAGGAGATGATCTTCGGAGCCTTCAATCAGGCCGACGCCACCGCCACCAGAGAGTACGGAGGTACCGGCCTGGGGCTGACGATCGCCAGTCAATTGGTGGAGTTGATGGACGGAGAAATCTGGCTGGAGAGCGAAGTGGGCCGAGGCAGCACCTTTCACTTCACCGCGGTCTTCGGAGTGGCAAAAACCAGAACGACCCAGGCCTCTGGCAAGGATGCCGAGACCGAGGTCGACACCGACCGGCGAAGGCTTCGGGTCCTTCTGGCCGAAGATAATCCGGTCAATCAGAAGGTGACCCGGGGGCTTCTGGAGAACCGGGGACATCAGGTCGTGGTCGCCGGTGATGGGCAAGAGGCGGTTGATCTTCTTGGACAGGACCCCACCTTTGATGTAGTTCTGATGGATATTCGAATGCCCTCGATGGGTGGATACGAGGCCACCGCCGTGTTCCGAATTCACGCTGACGAGTCGGTTCGCTCGGTTCCAATCATCGCTCTCACAGCTCACGCCATGGAAGGCGATGAAGAGCAAATTCTGGCCGCCGGAATGGATCAATATCTCTCCAAGCCGGTCACGGCCGCCGAACTCTACGCGGTGGTCG
>SKNI01000408.1 GCA_007120615.1 Myxococcales bacterium
AGGACTCGAACTCTTCGAGCGTGAAGGCCAGATATTGCGCCATTTGGATCACCCGAATATCCCGGATTATGTGGCCGCTCTACATCCGACGGACGATCAAGGTGTGGAGCACTTTTTTTTGGTTCAGGAATTTGTCGATGGCCAGGACTTCCAGAGCCTGTGAAGGACGAAAGGTTGTCCAGGAGGGAAGAAGAGAACTCAGCTCTATGCAAGCGCGGTCATTACCGTCGTCGGAGCAGATCTCAAGAGCGCGGGCCAAAAGCTCGGAGTTTTCAATGAGGGCGTCTCGTCTGGCACCGTTGGGCAGCTCCAGAAGCGCCTCGATGGCTTCATCGTAGGTGAGGAGGTCGGCCAAAATCTCGCAACGAAGATCGGTGGAGGTGGCCCCGGCACCGTCGGGCATTCGACGGATGGTGGGAGTCTTCATCTTCAATCCCCGCGCCAGACGTCGGCGAAGTGCCTCAGGGCTGAGGTGGCGAACGAGATGATTCGAATCGATGAGGTCGGCCAATTGGTCGATGGAAGTGGAGTCGTCCTCCCAGCGAAGATAGACGGCCAACCAGGGAAGAATTCGGCCTGCTGCGATCAGGGCGTCGGGATCGACTTCCTGAGCGAGATTCAGAGAAGCGATGCCCAGATGTCGAAGCGAGGGCGTGGCTTCATCGGCGTCGCCTTCCCAGAGATGGGGGAGGCAGGCCTGAAATAGTCTATGAGTACGATCGCGAAGGCAGGAGTCGTCGGCAGTCATCATCACCATCCGTGGTTGATTTTGGCTCTCCACTCGATTCGTCCTTGAACCGATAAATCATGGAGGAGTTAGAGGGGAGAATACGTGACAGACCATCAGGTGACAAGGATCGGGGAGAGAGTAGAGAGAAAAGAGAGGAGAGAGAAGGGCAAGAACCATCGCCAAGGGGCCAAGGAGCCAAGGGCGCAGAGAGGGAAAAGGGATGGGGGATGTGGGGGGCGCCGGGTGGTCGGTTGATTTGGGAGGGGGAGAGATGAACGGATAGTGAACTGGGCGATTTGTGATACGATAGAAGGGCCGTCGGGTGAGGCGGCCTTTTTGTTTATTCTTCGTGGAGAGTGCATGCCCTGGCGGTCGAGAAAGTTGTTGAAAGTCGTAGCCGGAGCGGCGGTGTCGCGGATGTTGACGATTCCTCTGATTCGTCTCGATCCCTTTCACACGCAATTTTCGGAGACCGAAGACGCCCAGTATTTTGAAGCGATGGAAAAAAGCGCGCTTCCCGATGTGGAGGGCCAGGTCCTGGTGATGGCCTGGAATATCAAATTTGGAGGTGCTCGAATTGATTTCTGGTTCGATGGTCACGACGATCGGGTCCACATGGACGAGGAGGAGGTTCGGGTAAATCTCTCGGGAGTAGCGGAGAAGATCCGCCAGGTCGATCCCGATATCCTTCTGATTCAGGAGGTCGATATCGACTCCAAGCGGTGCGCGTTTATCGACCAGATGCAATGGATATTGGACCACACCGGGCTTAATTACGGGGTCTATGCTTCCCAGTGGCGAGCGAGTTTTGTGCCTGCCGATGGAATCGGTCGGGTGGATATGGGCAATGCGATTTTCTCGAAATTTCCCATCGAAGATGCTCAGCGACTCTCGCTTCCCCAGATGGAAACTCAGGATCGGTTGACCCGCTATTTTTATTTGAAACGAAATATTCTGACGGCGCGGGTTCGCATACCAGGGAGAGAAGCGGTGCACGTAATCAATACTCATGCCGAAGCATTTTCTAAGGACGGCACGAAAAAGAAGCAGATCGACCACTTCTTTGAAGAGCTCTGTCGCATCGATCAGGGAGGGGGGCTTTTTGTGGCCGGTGGAGATTTAAATGCCCTTCCTCCGGGAACCAGGCAGCAATATCAATTTGAAGATGTGGTCAGTGAAGACGAAGATTTTCAGGCCAGCGATTATCGTGGAGAGTCGGATTGGCTGGAGCAATTCTATGATTCCTTTACACCGGCGGTATCGTTGGAGAACTATCAACGAGACAACCGGCCGCATTTTACGCATTCCACTTCCGGGGCGACTTTCTGGAATCGAAAATTGGATTATCTTTTTACCAATGGAAGGTTCAAGGAGGGGACGGTATTGACCCACCAGGATGAATCCAGTGGAGGCATGGAGACGATGCCGCTGTCGGATCATGCACCGATCACGGCTGCGTTGATGGTGGAGAAGTACGTGGAAGATTGTGGGGAGATTGATGAATAAATCATGGATATCGGCTCTGACGGTGATGATTTTGGCAGTGACGACGGCCTGTATTTATCCGCCAGGTCTGAGGAGTAAGACCAATCTGGAGATCGACGTCGAAGAGATAAAAGGAGAGGGGGAGTTGGACCGCGAACGGTGGCATTATATCGAGATGGAAGAGACGGTCTGCGCCAACGGAAGTACGGCCGGGATGGGATTGAATTTCGGTGAGTCTAGGCGGGAGGTCGTGGTCTATCTAAATGGTGGGGGAGCGTGCTGGGATGCGTCGAGTTGCAACCTCTTTCGAACGGCGGCGAATCTCGATATTACCTACGGACCCGGGCGAATGGGGGAGGAGTTATATCCCCTGGTGAAGTCGGGACTTCTGGACCGAGACTCGGAGGTCAATCCATGGCCACAGGCGAGCTTTGCGTACATCCCATATTGCACCGGTGATCTGCATTCCGGTCGGGCCACCACGAGTTATGATAGTTTTGGAGGCGATAAGCCGATTCACCACCGAGGAGCGGAGAATCTGGAGCATTTTCTCAAGCGTTTGACGAAAGTCTTTCCGGAAGCCGAAAAAATATGGTTGGTGGGGATCAGTGCCGGTGGATATGGAATTACCTGGAATTTCCCGCTCTTTCGAGAAGCCTTTGGAGAGGCGGAGATCCACGTATTCTCCGACGCATCTCCCTGGCTTCCGGTGGGCGATCACCTATGGGCGGAATGGAAGCGAAATTGGCAGATGGATATGCCTAGAGGGTGCGTAATGTGCGATGTGGCGCCCGATCATCTGCTGCGCTATCTGCTGGAGGCGTATCCGGAGTCTCGCTTCGGGATCTCTGTTTTTGAGCGAGACTCCACGTTGGCCGCGTTTATGCGAGTGATGCCTGTGGAGATCGAGAAGAATATAGAGTGGTTTCTCGAGGAGCGATTCTACGGAGATAATACATCGGCTTTTGTGGCTCAGGGCAACGAGCATGAAGCGCTCTTATTTCTCGACAGCGGTCTAACCTCCAAAGATGGCCAGTTGCTCTCGGAATTTCTCAAGCGCTGGGCCGATGGATATTAAGGAGCGTATCACTCGGCGGCGGCTTCCTCTGTCTCCTGCTCCATGGCTTCGATTCGAGTGTCGGTGGAGGGGGAGAGAGGGGAATGGGCTTCGAGGTAGGTGGCCAGGGCATCGACGTCTACGACGCCACCGGTTCGGTTAGTACCTTCTTTGAGAATGGTAAAGCCGTCGCCGCCGTCGGAGAGAAAGTTGTTAACCGTGACCCGGTAGGTGGTCTCCTTTTCGATGGGTTCACCGTGGAGGGTGATGGAGTCGGGGTTGACCCGCTCTCCCTGTGGGGCGGAAGGATACCACTGGTAGTAGAATCCGGAGGAGACGGCCAGGATGTTGGGGCGGTTCTCATCGGCCCATTGCTGTTCGAGGACAGTGTGGATCTGGGCCCCGGTGAGGGTCATGGTGACCAGGATATTTCCGAAGGGTTGTACGGTGTGGAGGTCGGCAAAGGAGACTGCGCCCGGTACTTCAGCGTCGGAGTTGTAGTCGAGGCTTGCGCGGATGCCGCCGGGATTCATAAAGGCGATCTGAGCGTCGGCTTCATCCTGGGTGGCAGCCAGCTGGGAGTCGGCGATGAGTTGGCCCAGAGGGGATTCTCCGGGGTGAGCGCGTGAACCTCGGGGCAGGTCCGCGGTGATCTGACCCACGGTGCGTTTGGCCAGGGGTTCGGACAGTTGTCGGTAGGTCTCTACCAGGCCTGCGACGACCATATCGGGCTCGATATCACGGGTGACCGGGCGTTGGCGGGCGGTGCGCTCCAGAAGATCGCCGGTGGATGGATCGAGGTGCATATCGATGACGGTGACGATTCGACCGGCAGAGGCGGCCTGAGTGACGAGACGGCCACCGAATTCGCAGATATAGGGCTGGTGGCTGTGGCCGCTGACGATGACACTGACCAGGGGGTGAAGCTCTTCGGCGATGGAGACCACCGAGCCCTGAACGTCAGGGCAATCGTTGATATCTTTAATATCTGATGTGGGCCGGCCGCCCTCATGAACGAGGACTACGACGGAATCGACCCCTTTCTCGTTCAACTCGGGGATCAGGTTATTTACGGTCTCTACTTCATTGTGGAAGGTCACCGATTCGATGGCCGAGGGGACCACGACGCTGGGAGTATTTTCCAGCGTCATCCCGATAAAAGCGATCTTCAGACCGTCGAGTTCGCGGATCTCATAGGCCGGCAAGATGGTCTCTCCGGACTCCCGAAAGCGCACATTTGCGGCGAGGTAGGACCAGGGAGTTCCCTGGTATTGGAATCCTTCCCGACAACCCTCTTCGGGATGACAGCCGCCGTTTACGATGCGCATCAATTCGTCGACTCCGGCGTCGAATTCATGGTTGCCCACCGAGGAGAAATCCAGTCCAAGGGCGGTCATGACTTCGATGGTGGGTTCATCGTGAAAGAGTGACGAGATCAGAGGAGTGGCGCCGATGAGGTCGCCGGCGGCCACCACGAACGTATGCTCGGTCTCACCTTTTTCAGCCGCGATATGAGCAGCGAAATATTTGGCGCCGCCGGCCTCGACGCGTTCGCCGTCGATGGTAACCGAGCCGGTCGGGCCTTCCAGGGCGCCGTGAAAATCATTGAACGCCAGAAGACGCACGTGTACCGGTTCGACCTGGGCCGTCTCGGTTTCTGTGGGCGTGTCGTCCGGAGCAGGAGTTCCCGAACAGGCTACCAGAAGGGAAAGAGCGAATATCGAGAGGGCGTAGCGAAGTCGGTAAGTCATTTCTTCTCCATAGCGAAAGCGGTCATCTATGGATGAAGATCTACCGTATCGGACCGGTTTCGAAAAGGCTCAGAGAAGGGCCCGCAGCATCTGTCGGGCGGGAAGCGGGCGATCGATATGGTGGTCGATGGCGTTGGAGAGGACCCGGCCGGCCTGAGAGAGCGCCGCTTCGA
>SKNI01000076.1 GCA_007120615.1 Myxococcales bacterium
AAGAGCGTATATCCTGTGCGAAGACGCATCGGGGCTGGTGATCATCGATCAACATGCAGCTCATGAGCGAATCGGGTTTGAGTATCTCAAGGAACTCTACGCTGCCGAGCATCGAGAGAGTCAACCCATGCTCTTTCCGCTGCGTCTGGAACTCGACGCACTGCGGGCCGACGTGATGGAAGATCACCTGGACTTCTTTCTGGATACGGGCTTTGAGATCGAGCATTTCGGTCAGCAGACCTATGTCTTAAAAGAGGTGCCTGCCGTCCTCTCCGGGGCTCCTCACGAGAAAGTGATCAAAGATGCCCTCGATGATCTCTCCAATCTGGGGACGTCGACCAGGGTGGAAGAGGCCCTGGATTCGATCTTAAGCCGGATGGCCTGTCATTCCGTGGTTCGAGGGCCGACGGACTTAACCCTGGAAGAATGTGAGGGGCTCTTAGAGCAGATGGACCGGATTGATTTTCGAGGCAATTGCCCCCATGGACGACCGGTCTATTATCGAATTCCGCTGATGGAGTTGGAGAAGGCGTTCGACCGGCGATGATGAAATTTGCTCACAGTCCCGAAGACCTGGCCGATCTGAATCGGATTATCGTCATCTGCGGACCCACGGGAGTGGGAAAGACGGCGTTGTCTCTGAAGCTGGCCGAGGAATTGGAAGCCGAAATCGTCAGCGTCGATAGTCTGCAGGTCTACCGACACCTGGATATCGGAACCGCCAAAGCCGACCGTGAAGAACGCGCCCAGGTGCCTCATCATCTTATCGATGTGGTCGAGCCGGACCAGGATTTCAACGTAGCCGATTATAAACGCCACGCTGAGGCGGCGATCACCGATATCTTGAAGAGGGGAAGAACGCCGATGCTCGTGGGAGGTACGGGTCTTTATATCCGGCTGCTCGTCCACGGGCTTATCGAAGTCCCCGAGCCAAGCGAGGAGTTACGGGAAAAATATAAGCGGCAGGCCCAGGAGCACGGAGAAGACTTTCTTCACCGAAGGCTTCGCCAGGTGGATCCGGAGTTGGCCGAGAAATTTCATCCCAACGATCTGGTTCGGGTGACCCGAGGGCTCGAAGTATTTGATCAGACGGGGAAACCCTTGAGCGAACATCAGCGAGAGCATCAATTTCGAAGGCCCAAATACCACGCGCTTAAGATCGCCCTGATTCGTCCGCGAGAAGAATTATATGAGCGGATAAACTTGCGCGTGAATCGGATGCTGGAGCAGGGACTGGAAGAAGAATATCGGGGTCTTCTTGCGATGGGATACGGGCCCGAGTTAAAGCCCATGCAGAGCCTGGGGTATAAGCAGATCGGGGAGTATATTCGAGGGGAGAGGACGCTTGAGGAAGCCGTAGAGGATATGCAAAAACGAACCCGGCGCTACGCCAAGCAGCAGGTCTCCTGGTTTCGCGGAGAGCCCGATACTCACTGGGCGATGGCGCCACTTTTGCGCGACGGTCAGCCCCCGGATGAAGTGGTAGATGACCTGAGAAACTTTCTTCGTCGGGGGACACCGACCCTTGAATGGGCGCAGGTGGACCCGTATAACGTGCAGCGGTAATTCCCCTCCAGAAAGAATGGTCCAATTCTATGAAAATGAAACGGTTGGTCGGCCCTCATATCGAAAGTCTCAAGCCCTACGTTCCCGGTAAGCCGCTCGAGGAGTTGGAGCGCGAGTTGGGGATCAAAAACCCCATCAAATTGGCGAGCAATGAGAATCCGCTGGGGCCGAGCCCGAAGGCGATGGAGGCGATGCAGGCCTTTATGGAGAAGAACCATTTTTATCCCGACGGTGCGGCTCATAATATGATCCAGGCCGTGGCCGCGTTTCACGATGTGGACCCGGCGCAGGTCATCACGGGAAACGGCTCCAATGAGTTGTTGACGATGGCGGTGCGCACCTTTGGCGATTATGGCAGCGATGTCGCCGTGATTTCCGAATATAGCTTTGCGGCCTATGCGATTGTGAGTCAGGCGCAGAATCTGGAGATTCGCCGGGTCCCGATGGCCGAAGGCTACACCTTCGACCTGGAGGCCATGGCTGATGCCGTCGATGAGCGGACCAAGATCGTTTTCGTGGCCAACCCCAACAATCCCACCGGGACGTATGTGCCGGCAGAAGCGCTGCGGGCATTTTTGAAGGCGGTTCCCGAAGAGGTGGTGGTGCTCGTCGATGAGGCCTATCACGATTACGTCACGGCCGACGATTATCAGAGCGCTATGGAGATGCGCGATCTGCGCGAGCGGCTTATCGTCACCCGTACGTTGAGTAAATGCTACGGGCTGGCAGGGGTTCGGGCGGGCTATGCAGTGGCTCCGGCGGAGATGGTCAATCGGATGAATCGATTGCGGGAGCCCTTCAACTGCAACTCGATGGCCCAGGTGGCTCTTCCGGCAGCTCTTGATGACCAGGAGTTTGTGGCCCGATCGGTAGCGGTCAATGAGGAGGGGCGTCGGGTCCTGGAGGAAGGGCTGGCCAGGTTGGCCGATCGAGGCGTTAGCTGGATTCCCAGCCAGACCAATTTTCTCCTGGTCGGTCTGCCCGTGGAAGGGGGCAAGGTCTACGACGCAATGCTTCAAAAGGGCGTGATCGTTCGACCCATGGGCGGCTATGGTCTCGCGAAGTGGCTCCGGATTTCACTGGCCGACAAAGAAAAAATGGACCGTTGTCTGCGGGCCTTAGAGAGCGCCCTCGATGAAGTTCAGGCGGAGGTGACGATATGATCGTCGCAATTGATGGACCGGCTGGAGCAGGAAAGTCTACGGTGGCAAGAGAGTTGGCCCGCCGGCTGGGATACCAACTCGTCGATACGGGCGCGATGTACCGCACGGTGGCCTTCGAGTCGCTACGAGCCGATATCGATCTCAAAGACGAAGAGGCGGTAGCTGAAATCGCGGAGAATCTGAAATTTGAGTTTCGATTCGTCGACGGCGAAAATATCACCTTCTGCAATGGTGAGGCACTGCAGGATGAGATTCGAACCGCCGAGGTCAGTCGGGCGTCGAGCATCATCAGCGCTCACCCGAAGGTTCGACAGGTCCTGGTCCGGCAGCAGCGGCGGGTAGGTCGGGAGCGCTCCAGCGTGCTCGAGGGACGAGACATCGGAACGGTGGTATTTCCCGACGCTGAGGTGAAGGTATTTATCACGGCCTCCAGTAGAGTCCGCGCTCGACGTCGAGTAGAGCAGATGGAAGAGCAGGGCGAAGAGGCTGACTTTGAGGAGGTTCTCTCGGAGATGGTGGCTCGCGATAAGCGAGACAGCGAGCGAGAGATTGCACCCCTGGTTAAAGCCGAAGACGCCCTGGAGATCGACTCATCGGATCGCGATGTCGATGATATTCTCGACGAACTGCAGGATGCTATCAGCGAGCAGCAAGACGGGTAGGGTCAGGGTCAGCTGGAAGGCTCGGGCGGCACGATGGGTGTAAGAAAATCGCTCAGTTTTAGCAGGTGGGAGAGGTTGTGGACGTCTTCGCCGAGCAGGGGGACGAGCCGCAGTGTATCGGAGCCGACCCGGGTGGCCAGGGTGGCGATGGCGTCGCGGTCGCGAAGCGCTAATTTGGCAAGACGGGCATAATGGGTCTCCAGTCGAACGCGAAGAGAGCGGACTCGCTCGGGATCTTCGATACCCTGGCTTAAGAGGAGCTTGTCGAGATCATCGTCCTCTAATTTTGCGATATCCTGGGCGGAAAACCGCGGGATCACCCGGTTGATGATGAAGATATCGGCCTGTTGCTCCAGATCTCCCAGCTTTTCGTGAAAGAAATAGGCCTCTTTCATTCGTCGGGGATCGGCGCTGGTGATCACAAAGAAGTGGGTCTGAGGATCGCGAAGGATAAACTCGATCATCTCGCCGCGTTGCTGCAGGGTTTCCTGGAGATAGTGAAAGGTATCAAAAAACTCGACCAGATCATTGACGAAGCTCTCGCCTAAGACCTTGGAGATCAGATTGATGACGATGGCGCCGGGGTTGAAGACCCGCCCAAAGAAGCCGGCTTCTCGATTGGGGAGAAACCATTTGATGATCCGCTCATCGAAGAAGGTCGCCGCTCTCGACGGGGTTTCCAGAAACTCCAGGGCGTTCTTGGTGGGGGGAGTATCGAGAATGACCAGATCGAAATAGCCGCCCGTATAAAGGTCGTGGAGTTTATCCAGCGCCATATACTCCTGCATCCCGTAGAGGGCCGATGAGAGCAGGCGGTAGATATTATTTTCTCGCGCTTTTTCCAGAGCTCCGCGATCGGGGGCGACGCTGTCGATGAGATCGTTAAAGGTCTTCTCGGAGTCGAGCATCATGGCCCACAACTCGCCGGGTTTCTCGGAGTCGTCGTCACCGTTATTGACGTTCTCCATCAGGGTCAGGATCTCATCGGTGGTGGCGGCGGCTTCCAGGTCGATCTGCTGGGGATCGTTGGTGAGGGTTTCAAGTCCCAGGCTATTGGCGAGTCTTTTGGCGGGGTCGATGGTGAGAACGATGGTCCGTCGCCCGGCCATGGCGGCGCGCAAACCCAGTGCGGCGGCCGTCGTGGTCTTTCCCACGCCTCCGGGACCGACACAGACGATGAGTCGTCCGTCTTCCAGAACATTTCGGATCGCGCCGGCGGAGGCATCGTCAGAGGGTGTGGTCACGCAAATACTCCTGGTGATAAAGCCAGCTAATTACCATCGAATAAGCCATTGACCATTAGATCGCTAATGAGTCGGAGATGTCATCCTGACGAAAGAAGCGACCCAGCCGGTCCACGACATCGGCGCCGGAGCTCTCGTAGAAAATCGGGACCTCAATGATGGGCGCATCGAGTCGTTCGTGAAGGATTTTTAGATAAACCTGATCTCGATCGTACCATCCCACAGCGAGAGCGTTTCCTTCTACGAGGCGGGCGACGGCGGTGGACTCACATCGATCCTCCTCGTCATCAAAGAAGAGACTCTCGATGCCGGGGTGATCCTGGCGAATGCGGTCATGCAATGCGCCGAAGATCTCGCGGTCCTCTTCGTCAACCGGTTGCTGATGGACCATATTGGTGATCGCCATATCCAGCGGGCGACCCAGAGTCTGGGCAAGATTATCAGCAAGCTCAATGGTCTCGTTTACGGGCATCTCTTCCGGCAAACAGACTGCCACGATCGCAGTGGTGGCGGGATCGGAGATCAACTCCGAGACCTGGCCGGACATCTTGGCGATG